>JBILKW010000225.1:0-2787 GCA_044376465.1 Sphingobacteriales bacterium
AAGTCACATCATTGCATAATTCACAATTCACAATTCACAACTCACAATTCAAACTATGGATTTTTTCAACATCAAAGAGATACTTTCTGTAACAATGATCCTCTTTGCGATTATTGATATTGTTGGAGCGATTCCAATTGTGATACAGTTGCGCAATAAAGCAGGACATATTCAATCAGAAAAAGCATCGATAGTTGCCTTAATTTTGATGATTGCTTTTTTGTTTATTGGCGAATCCTTATTGGGTATAATTGGAGTGGATGTAAAATCATTTGCCATCGCAGGTTCCTTAGTAATCTTTTTTATTGCTTTAGAAATGGTATTAGGCGTAAACTTTTTTAAAGAAGAAATTCCAGATTCAGTTTCTATTGTTCCCCTCGCCTTCCCCATTATTGCAGGTGCCGGCACCATGACTACCCTATTATCACTAAAAAGCGAATATCAAACTCAAAACATCATAATTGGAATCATTTTAAATATGGTGTTCGTATATTTTGTATTAAAAAATACCGTACGTTTAGAAAAACTCCTTGGTAAAACCGGACTAAACATTCTACGTAAAGCATTCGGTATAATCCTTCTGGCTATAGCCATTAAACTCTTTAGACACAACACCGGATTTTAATTCGTGTGCTCGTGAGTTCATTTGCTCTTTTTACCGTGTGCTCGTAAATTCGCTAGTTCGTAAATTCGCTTTTTCGACCTTTCGGTTTTTCGACCTTTCCCTTTTCTGTAACAAATTTTTTATTAGTACTCTTCAATTTAATGCTTTAAATTGTGTAAAATTTTAAAAAAGAACGAATGAAAAAGAAATCACTCTTACTTGCACTTACATTGCTAATGATGTCGGCAAGTGTTATGGCACAATCTGTGGATGAAATTTTGAATATGTATTTTGAATCTACTGGAGGTATAGCCAAATGGGAATCACTAAAAGGATTGAAATATTCTGCTAAAATCAATCAAGGTGGCATGGAAATTCCATTAGAAATTGTACAAATGAAAGATGGGAAACAATACACTAAAATTAATTTTCAGGGTAAAATTATCATGCAAGGTGTTTACGATGGTACAGCTATGTGGTCGCATAATTTCATGAACATGAAAGCTGAAAAAAGCGATGCTGAAGCAACTGAAAACTATAAAAAAAACATTGGAGATTTTCCTGATCCCTTTTTAAATTATAAAAGCCGCGGTTGGAAAGCTGAGTTAGTAGGAAAAGAAAGTGTTGACGGAGCTGAAGCTTATAAAATAAAATTAACCAAAAATCCTATAAAGGTTGATGGCGTTGAAACCGAGAATGTTTCATATTATTTTTTCGATGTTGAAAGTAAGGTCCCTGTAATGCAAGAATCAGAAATTAAAGAAGGCCCAGGGAAAGGGCAAATTCAACAGATTAAACTAAGTGATTATCAAGAAGTGGATGGCTTAATGTTTGCATTTTCAATTTCACAAGGATTAAAAGGTCAGGGTGGCCAACCTGTTGTAATTAGTGCGGTAGAGTTGAACCCTACAATTGATAGTTCAGTATTCAAATACCCAGAAGGTCAATAAAAAATATTTATGAAAAATTTTCTTAAACACATACTCGTATGGGGGGTGTGCTCAACTTCTATTGCGCAAACACCCGCACAGCTGGAGTCCATCAAAAAAGGCAAAGAACTTTTTGGTGATCTAAAAGCTCGCCACATCGGTCCGGCGCTCATGAGTGGCCGTGTAACCGATATAGAAACGCACCCAAAAAATGATCGCATCGTATACATCGGCACTGCTGGAGGTGGGGTTTGGAAATCAAACAACGGAGGTGCTACTTTCAATTCTATTTTCGACGATTATTGCCAATCTATTGGTGCGGTAGAACTAGATCCTAACGATCCGGATAATGTTATTTGGGTAGGAACCGGTGAAGTATGGACCCGTAACAGTGTATCAGTTGGCGATGGATTATATAGAAGTAAAGACGGTGGTTCGAGTTGGGAAAAGATGGGGTTCGAAACATCGGAAAGAATTTCGAGCATACAAGTTAACCCTAAAAACTCTCAAGAAATTTATGTAGGAGTGCTTGGACCTCTTTGGAGCAATAGCGAAAGTAGAGGATTATATAAAACTGCTGATGGTGGGAAAACATGGACCAAACTTTTATATGTTGATCAAACAACTGGCTGTAGCGATTTGCAAATTGATCCAGAGAACCCATCGGTATTGTATGCTTCGTTTTGGGAATTCAGAAGATCACCATGGTCGTTTAATTCTGGTGGCGATAAGAGTGCTTTATATAAAACAATTGATGGTGGTAAAACCTGGAATAAAATTCACAACGGTTTTCCGAAAGGCAAGCTAGGCCGATTGGCAATTGCAATTGCTCCATCAAATAATAATATTTTATATACCGTTGTAGAATCAGAACAAGATAAAGACAAAGGTTTGTATAGAAGTGACGATGCAGGTGCTAATTGGAAACAGTTAAACAATGACTTTGGATTAGTGGTGCGTCCATTCTATTTTTCTAGAATTGTAGTGGACCCTCGTAACCCTAATGTGGTAGTAAAAGCAGGCCTTTCGGGGTCGATATCTCGTGATGGTGGTAAAACATTTAAGAACCTAGGCCCCATGCACTCAGATATTCACGACATTGCATTTGACATCAAAAATTCTGATAGAATGTATGCTGCTACAGATGGTGGCGTGTATCGCTCATGGGATGGTGGCACTACTATGGAGATGGTAGAAAATTTACCGCTTTCGCAATTCTACCATGTAAGCGTAGATGATAAAGATGAATATAAT
>JBILKW010000226.1:0-2782 GCA_044376465.1 Sphingobacteriales bacterium
AAAGGTTCAATCTCGTGCATAGTTTTCAATTGCAGTTCTTACACTCCCATGTATTGTTAATAAATTTGAAGCAATCTCTTCTTCCACTTGTAATTCATCCATGATCATTTTAACACCACGATCTATCAATTTGTTGTTAGATAATTGCATATCTACCATTTTATTTCCTTTCACTCTACCCAGCTTTATCATGGTAGAAGTACTGATCATGTTTAGTACTAATTTTTGTGCAGTGCCAGATTTCATTCGCGTGCTACCCGTTACAAACTCAGGCCCCACTATTACTTCCACTGGGTAATCAGCTGCTGCTGCAATTAAACTTCCGGCATTACATACAATTGCACCTGTTAGCAATCCGTGTTCTTTTGCCTGGGTTAAACCTCCAATTACATAAGGTGTAGAACCAGATGCTGCAATACCAATAACCGTGTCAAGCGAAGTAGGATTATATTCCAATAAATCAACCCATGCTTGCGATGCATCATCTTCTGCAAATTCTACCGCTTTTCTAATGGCAAAATCGCCACCAGCAATTAACCCAATTACTAAACCGTGTGGTACGCCAAATGTTGGCGGGCATTCTGAAGCATCAACTACACCAAGTCTGCCACTCGTTCCTGCACCAATGTAAAATAATCGTCCGCCTTGTTCCATTCGTTCTACTAGTTTGTCTACTAATTGTTCGATCGATGGAAGTACTCTTTCTACTGCGAGTGGAACTGATTTATCTTCCGTGTTAATATTTGTTAAAAGTTCGTGCGTGCTCATCTTTTCTAAATTTGAGTAATTCGAGCTTTTTTCTGTTGTTTTTTCCATTATGAATGATATTGAATTAATCCGTTAATTGGAATTTGTTCCACATTTCCCAACTCATATCCGTATTTCAAAATTACGTCTTTCCATTCATCTCTAAAATAAAAAGCGATAGAACCTGTACAATGAATTTTATTGCTAATGTTTTTGTTATACGGAACGATGTGTTTCTCCATAAAATTAGAAAAACAATTTTTTAATAATTGTTGAACGTAGCTATGAGATTTATGTTTGCCTAACCAAGTAGTAAAAGAAGCCAAGAAAGCATTTGCTGCAGGTTCTTTGTAAATTTTTGTTAAATAATAATCTAATTGATGCGGGAACTCTGCAAAGAAATCTGTTTTTAACTCTTCAGGAGTAATATTATACCAAATGTCTGAGAGCACTTGCTTGCCTATATGTGCACCAGACCCTTCATCTCCAATTACATATCCAAGAGAGGGTGTATGTGCAATAATTTGTTCGCCATTGTACAAACAAGAATTTGAACCAGTGCCTAAAATTACAGCAATACCGGTTTGATGTTGGCATAAAGATCTGGCTACTGCAAGTAAATCATGCTGTACATCAATGTTTGCGTAAGGATTGATGGTAACTAATAAATCCTGAATTATTTTTTTATTGTTGGGTGTTGAACAACCAGCCCCGTAGTAAAAAATAGCATCTGGTATATGTAACAAGTTAGGTATAATATCCGACTGAATGATGCTCATAATATATTCTAAAGAGCTAACATATGGGTTAATGCCAAGAGTTTGAATCTCTTGTAAACATACTCCATTCTTTACTAAACACCAAAGGGTTTTGGTACTTCCACTGTCTATGATTAATTGCATTTTGGAATGAAATTAAATTAATATCTTCGTTCAATTCAAGGCAAACGAAATCGCCTTGTTAAATGTATTTATTGCATGCAAAATAAGAAAACTTCTCCGATCGCATTATCCATACAGTTTACGATTATATTACTACTAGGGATGTACTTGGGTTACCGATTCAAGGAAGAAATAGGGAGCATCGGTTTAAAATCGCGTACAACTAGTACAGAACAAATTTTGCGATTGATAGAAAAAAGATATGTTGATAGTGTTGATATTAAAACACTTGAAAAAGAAAATATAGAGGAGCTATTATCTAAACTCGACCCACATTCTGTATACATTACAGCCGAAGATTACTCAAGATCGAACGAAATATTAGAAGGAAATTTTGAAGGAATTGGGGTAGAATTTTATTTATTAAATGATACCATTTATGTGGTTTCTGCCATTTCTGGAGGGCCATCGGCGCAATTAGGAATACGATCTGGCGACAAAATTATTAAAGTGGATGGTAAGAATGTAGCTGGTATAGAAATTACCAATGCAGATGTTGCTGGATATTTACGCGGTGAAAAAGGTTCAAAAGTGAAGGTGAGTATAAAACGCAACAACAGCAAACAGTTGATTGATTACGTAATTACTAGAGGGACCATCCCATTGAACAGTGTGGACGTATCGTATATGGCAAGCGAAGGCATTGGGTACATAAAGGTTAGTTCATTTGGCAGCACCACCTATGATGAATTTTTTGAAGCCCTGAAAAACTTAAAGAAAGAAGGCTTGAAAAGTTTGGTTTTAGACTTAAGAGGAAACACTGGAGGATATTTAAACACGGCAATTATGATTGCAGACGAATTACTGGAAGCTAATAAGTTAATTGTTTATACAGAGGGTAAGGCCTCTCCAAAGAAAGAGGAATATGCAACTTCTGCCGGTAATTTTGAGAAAGGTAAATTAATTGTGCTAATCGACGAAGGTTCGGCATCGGCAAGTGAAATTGTTGCAGGTGCGGTACAAGACTGGGATAGAGGAATTATAGTGGGTAGAAGAAGTTTCGGAAAAGGGTTGGTGCAAGAACAAGCTACTTTGTCCGATGGAGCTCGTTTAAGGCTCACCATCGCACGATATTACACTCCGACTGGAAGATG
>JBILKW010000227.1:0-2781 GCA_044376465.1 Sphingobacteriales bacterium
GTTTGCTCCACCTCTTAACAAGGGCGGTACATCGGCATTGGTATAAGTCATGTAATAATAAATATGCCCTAGCTCATGGTTCGAAGTTTCAAACCATTCTGCATTCGGTTCTACACTCATTAAACTTCTGACATCTTTATTTAAATCCATGTGCCAAGCACTCGCATGGTTGTTCTTTTTAATTTTAGAACCTTCTGGTAATGGATATAAACTAGATTTCTCCCAGAAGCTAGCTGGCAAAGCATCGTAGCCTAAACTCTTATAAAAATTCTCTCCTTCTTTTACAATCCATTCTGGCGATTTTGTTTTTAAAATCCCATCAATATCCAATCCTTCTACTGTAATCATCGAACTCCAATCTTGTGCCCAACGGTTAGAAATCCAATCTGCAGGAATATAATCTGGCACTTCTTTTACTCCATATTTTTTTGCTAATTCATAACGAGCATAAGTATGCAACTCTCTAAATAATGGGCGCAATTCTTTGTTCAATTTTCTCATCATCTCCATCATCTCATCCGTTTTCATTCCATACTCAGAAACTTGGTAACTATAGTAATCATTATACCCTAAGGCCTTTACTGTTTCGTTTCTGAGTCGGCGTAAATTGGTTAAGCCTTCTTTCAATCCTTTGCCCACTTCTTTACTTGCCTCCCAAGCTTTGCGGCGCTCTTCTAAATTGTTTGAAGTTTTTAATACTTCATCCAATAAATTTGTGCTTACTGATTTTCCATTCAATTTAAAATCGTACCCAAACAATTTTTCGGTTTGTGCAGTTTCCGCTTTAATTCTTTCTTTCACTAAATCGGCTACTGTTTGAGGGTTGTTAGCGGCAGCAAATAAAATCACTTCCAATTGCTTTGCTTGCAGCTCAGTTAAATGTTTTTTATGTTCCAAAAATTTCTTCGCATTCTCAATATTTTCGGCACTTCCGGTAAATTTAGCATAGGCTTCATTTGCGGCTTCGGTTGCCTTAGCATTGGTACTATCGCCTTCAATAATTTCGATGTTCGATTTCCATTGTGCTTCAGAAGAAGCAGTGTATAACTTAACATATTCTGCGGTATAGGCATCTATAAATGTTTGTGCTTCGGCTTGTATTTTAGAATGATCTTGTTTACAAGCGGCCATCAAACTTATGGCTAATACCGAAATAAATAATATCTTTTTCATATCTATTTTATTTTAATCCCATTGATGATTTCATTACCTCAAAAATCCAAGTATTCTCATAAATACCTCCTAAACGCTCGGCTCCCGGACCAAATGCATAAACAGGCACCATTACACCGGTATGATTTTTAGTGGTAAATTTAGGTTCAACTTTATTTTGCGTTTTATCTTCTTCGTTACCACTTAATGCAAAACCACCCGTTTCATGGTCGGCAGTTACAATTACCAAAGTATTACCATCTTTTGTAGCAAAATCTAGCGCTTTAGCAATGGCTAGATCAAAGTCCATTACTTCTTGGCGGATGTACTCTGCATCGTTTGCATGGCCTCCCCAATCTATTTGTGAACCTTCTACCATGAGAAAAAATCCTGTTCCATTTTTCGACAATTTATTTATGGCTAATTGTGTTGAATTGGCTAAAAAGGATCCTCTGCCTTCTTGCATTTTAGGTAAGTGTTTGGGCGCAATTAATGCAGCTAATTTTTGTGTACCAGTGTACATGTATAATTCATGTTCCGATTGAATAACTGTGTATCCTTTCGTTTTTAGTTGAGCAATTAAATCAACACTATCTTTGCGTTTCGCAAAATGATCGTATCCTCCACCAATAAATAAATCGATGTCTGTTTTTAGAAAATCTTTAGCAATTTCCTCGTACATTTCTCTCGATGGTTGATGTGCAATAAACGAAGCAGGTGTTGCATGTGTAATGGCACAAGTTGCTACCATTCCGGTTACATAGCCTTTGGCTTCTGCCATTTCTAATATGGTGGTCATGGGTAAATTACTTACATCCACTCCTATTGCACCGTTGTTTGTTTTTGCTCCGCAAGAGAGTGCTGTAGCACCTGCTGCTGAGTCGGTAATTTTATGATTCGCAGCGCTGGTTTTGCTTAATCCCAAGGTTTTAAATCGCTCAAATGCCAAGCGCTCAGTAGCCATCATTAGGGCATAACTTACCTGGCTTAAACCCATACCATCACCTATTAATAAAATTACATTTACTGGTTTTTTATCCTTCGGATCATGGGGTTTAAAAGAGGTTAGCGATGTAAATACAAGTAGTAGTAACAAGGCTGAAAAAAATCTACTTTTCATAAAAACAGGTTATTTAATTTTGTATGTACTGCAATATACAGCTTAATTTATTACCAATAGAGGCTGTGGATAATTTAACATAAACGATACATTTTACCAGGTAAAGCTTTTATAATACCCGAAAATTCAAGCTGTAAAAGTATAGTAGCCATTTTAGAACTTTTCCACTCAAAATAGCTCAATAAATCATCAAAATGTGTATGCATGTTCTGTCTAATCAGAAATTGTACAATGCTATTTTCTTCTTCGGATAAGTTAATAAACATTTTTCGTTGGATATTTGTGTTGGAAATTTCATCCCAAGCTAATGCCTCAACCATTTCCCTGCCGTTACATATTAACTGAGCCAAATTATTTTTTATTAGGCCAATGCAACCCTTACTTTGGGTATCATGTACTCTACCTGGAAAAGCAAATACATCTCGGTTGTATGAATTTGCCATATCGGCTGTAATCAAAGCTCCACCTTGTTCTCGGGCTTCCACAACAACCACAGCATCACTCATCCC
>JBILKW010000087.1:0-9071 GCA_044376465.1 Sphingobacteriales bacterium
ACGATATTTTCGTCACAGCGCCAGCCGAAGCAGATGGCGGTTTTGACGTAAATCCATTCGCTCGAAATGCTTCTATTAGAACGTACAACGAGGCTGTTTCGGGGAATTTAAATAACGGTTGGACCAACCCAACTGATATTAACAACACCATTGCTACTGGCTTGGGCGCAGAAGTATTTGTTAGAGGTAGTAGAAATTTAGCAAATCCGTTTTTAAATTGGACCGTGCCCGACAATGTAACACTTGATTATATTGGTGCCTTAAATACTGGAAACGTTAGTCCTAGAATTAGTTTTACGAATACTGGTTCGGGCTCAAATGATGGTTTTAATTTAGTAGGTAATCCTTATGCTAGCCCGATAAACTTCGACACAACAGGTTGGACAAAAACAAACATCGAAAATAAATATTGGTGCTTCAATCCTAATACCACCTTGTGGGGGTCATACAACGCTAATTCGGGTGAAAGTATTAATGGAATGACTAAATACATATCATCCGGACAAGCATTTTTTGTAAGAGCCACTTCTGCCTCTCCTGTAATTAGATTTACTGAAGAGGTAAAATCAATTTCTGAAGGAAATAATTATTTCAAAGGAAATGCATCGCAAGGTAAATTTCCAGCATTAAAAATTAGTCTAACAAATAGTTATAATGAAGTAGATGAAACGCTCTTTATTCTCGATCCACAAAGTACGTACAACAGTACAGATGCAAGCGACATGCTAAAATTTTATAATAACGAATTAAATATTTACAGTTTAAGCACCGACCGTGCAGTAATGAGCATGAACGCCATTCCACTAGACAGCAATATAGACACCTTAGATTTTTCTGTTTGGAGTTATGATTCTACGAGCATATCTAATGCCCCGCATCTATTGGAGTTTAGTAGACTAGAGAGTATCGATACTAGTATTAAAATTTATTTGCTAGATACATACTTAAATTTCTATTCAGATATTAGAAATACCAATACTTATAGTTTTATGATTACCAATGATGCAAACAGTTATGGAAATAATCGCTTCAAAATAGTATTCAATAAATTAAATACAGGCGTACGTACCACGGAAGAAAAGAACAAAAATGTATTGCTTTATCCGAACCCAAGTTCCGATGTAATTTACTTAAAAGATCTCAATGGCAACATGAATTCACCAGAGTGTTCTTACCAATTATTTGATGTATTGGGCAATAAAATAACAGATGGAGAATTATTGTTCACAAATAATTTTTCGAGTATAAATATTCATGAATTGCAAACTGGAATTTATTTTTTACATATATTGAACGATGGACAGCTTACCGTTTCTAAGTTCATGAAGAAGTAGAAAATTAACAAGCCTATATTTCTAAGTAACTATTTACCAGTTTCTGCTTTTTGATATAATGTTCTAAAATATTCCTTAACAAGGCATGTTAGATCTATATTATTCTGAATATCCTAATCTTAATTTAATTTAGTATAATTACTAAAATGCTTGTAATCAACGCTATTGCCGTTGATTATTAAGCATGTTCTAATTGGTAAATTACACATATAGTGTATCTTTGCATATAAGAAGGGTTCATAATTAACAACTGAATAAGGAATCTGTGCCCAACTAAAACTATTTTATGAACAAACTAACCTCTCTCCTAAAACTTGTATGGTGCCTTGCACTTTTACATTTAATTATTAATCCAACTAATGCCGCCAATTTACAATCCAATAGCTCAGGAAATTGGAGTTCGCAAGCCACTTGGTTCGGTAGTTTAACTGGCACGATAAACGCCAGTACCACAAGTAATCTTGTAACTGGTAATGGCACTATCTTTACCACTGAATTGGAAGTAGGCATGCCCATCATAAATATTTTGGGCACTGTAATTGGAACTGTAGCCAGCATACAGAGTAATACACAATTAACATTTACCAGCAATGCAACGGCAAATATGACTTCTGCCAGTACCGTACGTTACCGAAAAATTCCAACGTTAAACGACAACGTTTCTATTATTAACCATAACATAACCGTTGATGTAACAGCTACTTGCAATACGCTGAGAATAAGTGGAACAGGAACTACATCTGCTAATTTAAATTTTAATACCGGCATTAGTTTATTAGTTGCGGGTGAAACTACCATGAGTACACCTCCAGGAAATTCTTTTTATACCATCAATGTAAACAACGGAACATTTACAACAGGCAGTTTAGTTTTGGGCGGTTCAACTTCGGCCAGGATGACCGTGATAAACGTAGGTGCCTCCGGCACCTTCGATTGTTTGGGCAATATTACTTTTAGCGTTTCGGGCACTAACACTGGAACTAAACTAAATTTCTCCGAATTAGGAGGTACTATGATTTTTAGAGGTAGTACTGGAAACTTTCAACTAAGCATTCCAGCCTTTGGATCATCTACAGTGAAATATTTAGGTGCGGGGGCACAAACTGTACGTGCTGGAGACTATCACAATCTAGTACTATCGGGCGGTGCCAAAACTTTTCAAACCACCACAAATGTTCAAAACAGCATAGAATTTATAGGAATAGTAAGTTATTCTGGTACCTATTTACCAAGTCTCAGCATGAACTATAAATTTACAAATGTTAATGGCACCATTACCGATGCCATGTGGCCTGCAAATTTACCAACTATAGGCAATATTGAAATTAACAATACAGGTACACTTACATTAAACAATGCAAAAACTACGGCTACGGGCAATGTAACAGTTGTAGCTGGTACCTTAGCCACAAATAATTTTGCGGTAAGCATAGGAGGCAATTTGGATTTACAAGGCACAAGTACCATTAGCGCAGGGAGTTCTAATTTTACCTTTAATGGTGCTGGAAATCAATTAATCGATGGTTTTACCACTACAGGCAGCATCATCATTAACAAATCGTCGGGCAGAGCCACATTTAATGGCACTATGAATGCGAGGCCGTTAAACATTACCACCAGTTCTACTGGCCAAGTAAGCTTTGGCAACAATACAAATTTAACATTTACCACTCTTACCATAAATTCAGGCTCAGTTGTTTTTGGCGGAAATGCAAATACGATTACGTTCACAGGAAATGGCACAAACAGTGGTTCATTTAGCGCGGAAACCAGCAGTATTATTTGGTCTGGAACCTCTTTAACGGTTCCTGCAATGGGCTATTATAACCTTACTTTTAGAGGGTCGGGTACCTTCTTATTCGGTGCAGGTGGCTCAAGTAACTGCAATAATTTTACCATGGAGAGTGTAGGTTCTACATTAACACTTTCCATTGCTAATTCAACTGTTATAAGTAATAATTTAACACTTGGGACTTCCACTGTACTTAACGTTGGCAGTAAAAATCTTACTGTAAATACCTCAACTTCACTTAATGGCAGTTTAAACTTAAACGATGCAAGCGCTACCGTAGCATTAAGGCATGTTTATGTTAAAGCTGGTGGCACATTTAATAACACTGCGAATGACGATGTGAGTATTTCTGGAGATTTCTCTAATTTTGGGGGGACATTAGTGTTAGGTACAGGTAACTATACGTTAAGCGGAAACGGTTTCCAGTTTTCAGGAATTATTAACATTGCCAATATGATCATTACTGGCAATTATTTTAATGCCGGAACATTAACCATTACAAACAGTTTAAGTGGTTCTGGAACGTTGAACAATAACGCCGCTGGAATCATTAACATAAATACGAGTACCGCTCCAAGCACAAGCACCCTAAATTTCGGTGTATCTGGTAATACTGTAAATTATGCACTGGCGGGCAATCAAACATTACGCAACACCACTTACCATCATTTAAACCTGAGTACTTCTGGTACAAAAAATTTTCCAAGCGGAACCATCAGTATAAACGGAAACTTAACCATTTCCGGAACGGTAAGTTCTCAACTGGTAGCAGCTACTACCATAGGTGGAAATTTAACCTTGCAAAATACCAGCACATTTAATACCTCCAACCAAAACTTAACTGTAAATGGCAACATTAGTAATGTTGCAGGTACCACTTTAACATGGGGCTCCGGTATTATTACTTTAGCGGGCACCACACAAAGCGTGAGCAATGGAAATGGGAACTCAACTATCAATAATCTTGTATTGAGCGGCGGTGAAAAAACGTTTGCGAACAACTTAACAGTTGGCAATGCATTTACAGTGAACTCTAGTGCTAAATTTATATTTGGCGCGAGTACCACCCTAACGTTAAATGGTACAATTACCGGAACAGGATTATTAAAGGCAAAGTCTTGCGGTGCTGCAAATAACATTCTAATCATTGGAGGAACGAGTAATGGAAATTCTATATTTTTCGAAAACGGCTTTCAACATCTTAGTCGGTTAGAAGTAACCAAAACCTCTGGCACTATCATTCTGGCCGACGATGTAGCGGTTTCTACTGAACTTGCCTTACCAACTACTGGTACTGCACAAATTACGTTTAACGGCGATTTAAATTTGTATGGAAGCGTTGTCATAACAAGTGGTTCGGCAAAAATAAACATGGGTGCAAATTCCTCCATTAGCATTGGCGGCTGCGTTATTACAGGAACAGCCTTTACTATTCCATCAAATATATTTAACGAAAACCCAAGTGTTGCAGGTTTATTTTTAAACAGAACAAACGGCTTGACTTTAGGCAACCAAATGATTTCTGTTTCGGAAACAATGCAGGTAAGTGCCGGAAATTTAAACACGAATAATAATTTAACCTTACTTTCTACAGCTACTAAAACTGCAAGAGTTGCGCCTATACCAAGCGGTGCAAGCGTTACAGGAAATGTTATTGTACAACGTTTTATCCCGGGCGGAAACGGAAAACGCAAATGGAGGTTTTTATCGTCGCCCGTAAATGTAAGTGGAAGTATTGCCCTTACTCAATTTCAAGATGACATATTTTTAACAGCACCGGCTGAAGCTGATGGAGGTTTTGATGTGAATCCATTTTCGAGTAATGCATCCATTCGCACTTATGATGAAACAGTAGCAGGTTCGGCAGCAAATGGCTGGACAGACCCAACAAATGTAAACAACACCATCGCTACTGGCCAAGGTATTGAAGTTTTTATTAGAGGTTCGAGAAATTTAGCGAACCCTTATCTTAATTGGACAGTTCCAGACAATGTTACCATTGATTATATAGGTGCCTTAAACACTGGAACAGTTGTGCGTAGTTTAAGCTATACCAATACAGGTGCGGGTACTAACGATGGCTTTAATTTAGTCGGAAACCCTTATGCTAGTCCAATAAATTTCGATACTGCAGGAATAACAAAAGTAAATATTGAAAATAAATTTTGGACGTACAACCCAATCACCACTCTATACGGATCTTACAATGTTGCCAATGGCGAGAGTATTAATGGCATGAGTAAATACATTTCGAGCGGGCAAGCATTTTTTGTGCGGGCTAATTCGGAAAATACATCCATTACATTTACAGAAAATTGCAAAAGCCTTAATGCAGGCAACAACTATTTTAGAGGAAACACATCTGCCGGTAAATTTCCTACATTTAAAATTACACTAACAAATAGCAATTCTGAAACCGATGAATGTTTGTTTATTCATGATAATACAGGAACGGAATCTGGTACAGATGAAACCGATATGTATAAATTTTTTAATGACGAATTAAATGTTTATTTTATATCAAAAGATAACTCCAGATTAGCCATGAATGCAAAACCCATTAAACCAGGCAACGATACCATGAAATTAGCGGTATGGAGTTTTGATACTAGTAGTGTTTCGGTAGCAACACATCAATTAAATTTCACAAGAATTGACGAAATAAAACCAACTATAAATATTTACTTAAGAGATTTATACACAAATAGTGTTATCAACTTAAGAAATCAATCAACCTACAACTTCGATATTAATAACGATGCGAATAGTTACGGAAACAATAGGTTCGAGATTATTTTAAGCGACCAGGTTTTAACCAATATAAATAAAATTGATAAGACTGTAATTAATATTTATCCGAACCCAACTAAAGAAATGATATATATACAAACACCAACTAATACTTATCATAATTCAGTTTTAGAATATGCAATTTATGATTTAGCTGGTCGCCTTATAATAGAAAAAGAAAAAACAATAGAACATAACATAACAGGTATAAATATTGATGAAATTGAAGCAGGCACATATGTATTAAAACTGAATTTAAACGGACACCTACAAATTGAAAAAATAATAAAACAAAATTAAAAGAAAAATTTATTGAATTTTTGTATGGGGCAGCGTAGTAAATAACACTGCCCCTATTTTATGTTCTGTATTTTTATAAAAAATACAGAACCTCTCGGCGGGTTTGGCGAATATCCAATTTTAGCACCATTTAATTCAGCAAATTCTCTAGATAGACTTAAGGCTAAGCCAGTACCTTTCTCATTACTTGTGCCAGTTTTTATCGAAGGTACAGAACTAAAAATAGTGTCGATTTCCGATAATTGCAAACCTACTCCATGATCTATCACGCTTATCGTTATAAAATCCAACTGCTCATCACTCTCAATATTAATTTCAACTATCGAATTCTCGTAACTAAATTTTATGGCATTAGAAATAAAATTTCTAATGATGAAGTCGAAATGATCTTTATCAAACATGATTTTCAAATCATTTATACCTGAGTATTGTATTGTTAAGCCTTTATTAATTAATTGAGCATTATGTATTTTTATGTTATCTTGTATTTGACTATCCGCATCCAATATCGTTTTATTTACAACGATGCCGCGTAACTGCGTTTTACCCCATTGTAGTATATTGTCAAGGGTATCAACTGTAGCTAAAGTTTGGTTATTCAAACTATTAATAATGAGCTCTAACTCATCCTTAGAATAATCGTCTTTCGCAATACCGTCTAATACAGTAACGATGTTATTTAAGGGCGACTTTAAATCATGAGAAATAATAGAAAGCAGTTTATCTTTTACTAAATTCGCTCGTTTTAATTCTCTATTTATTTGATTTCTGTTTTTTAATAAGAAAAACAATAATATACTGGTAAATATTGTTATGATTACAAAAATTAAATAAATAAGATTTTTTAATATATTTTTTTCATTAATGAGTTGTAATTTTTCTATATAGCTTTTAGATTTTATCAACTCGTAATTAGATTCTAGTACTGCAATGTTTTTATTGATCTCATTCAGTCGAAGGCTATCTTTATAAGATTGGTGTAACTTTAGTAGTTGCAATGCTTTAGTTTTATTCCCTAAATTTTCATAAATCTCACTTTGTAAACTGTAATTATCAATAATTAGATCTTTTACTTGATGTAGTTGAGCAAACTCCATAGAAGTATTTGCATAATTAAGAGCAATGTTAGATTTGGTAGATTTAAATAATTTAGCGAGTCCATGAGTTAAATGTGCGTATTGCAGTGGAAGTGTGTTTTTATCAATATTAATATTCGCTTTGTTGTAATATCCCAGAGATAAATCGAACTCCTTTAGTTGGTACGCGCAGTCACCTGCGATAATATAAAACTGAATCAAATTAATGTCTACTGGGTAATCATCTAAAATTTCAATTCCAGTTCTCAAATAGCTTAATGCATTTTTATAATTTGCTAATTCGTATTCTAGTTGTGCCAAATTGCCGAGGTAATTAACGTATAATAATTGATTCGCCTCTAGATCTGCTTTATTTACTTTGAGAATGTAATATTTTGCTTTTTTATATTCCTCTAATGCAGAGTAAACCGAAGCTAAATTAATGTATACCGCAGAATATATAGCATTGTCGTTTGTTTTTTCAGCATAAATTAAGGTTCGTAATAAATAATTTGCAGCAAGTGTATAGTTGCCTTTGTACGATTCTAAAATTCCATATTGCATATAACAATTCATAATGTTGCGTTCATCATTTAAATTAATAAATGTTTGATATGCATATTTTAAATAGAATTCTGATGAATCATATATCGCCCTATTGGTATATAGGGTTGCGAGCTGCATCGCAGCATCTGCTTTTGTAATTTCATCAATATTGTTTTTGAATACACTTGCTAATGAATCTTTAGTAATTGAGGATGCATCACATCGAATACATGAGTTAAAAACTAAAGAAAAAAACAAAATGTTAAGAGCGGAAGTAAATTTAGTATGTTTATACACGGCTGTATTTTTCGTTCTCTAAAATAAGTATTCGCAATAGTATTCCCAAATTAGTAAGCTTTATAAAATAAGTTTTGTTTTACCGAATTTCAAATAAGAATACTTGAGTATTTTAAAGAATTAATTAGTTGAATTTATTTTAATAAATATCTATTTAAATAAATTAAAATTAGTTTTTAAATATCAATAAGAATATAGAATTCTTATTGATGAAAATATATTATCAAAGTAAATTGTCTCGCACTATAATTGTATTGTACAATACAAGACTACCATTAAGAGAGAGTTCATCATTTTAATAGATGGAGATGGTTAGTTTTATGTTTTAGTTGTAATCGGCGCACCACAAGGCGCCGATTTTTTAATATCATATATGCTGAAATCGTGATGCTGATGGTTGCGAAATAATATTGAAAACAATACATGAAAAATAGATTCTATTTAATGTTGATTTCAATATTAATGCTAAATAAAATAGATGCATTCTCGCAAGCAGCTGTTGATAGAAAAAGATACAACCTAATTTATTTAGAGTTTTTGGGGGCTGGCGGATATGGAACGATTAATTATGAAAGAATTTTTCAGATAAATAACCACCTTTTGTTTTCAACCAGAATAGGCTTAAGTACCTATAATATTAAAGATTACACCAATAATATAAATCCAGACATGATTATACCATTAACATTAAATGCATCTTATGGTAAAAATCATAAAATAGAAATCGGCTATGGAAAAACTTTTTCATCCATAGTATTTGCCAAACTAACGAATTTTGAGCCCGGTAGATCTTTTAACACTCACACAAATTTCCATATAGGTTATCGATATCAGAGAAGTAATGCTGGATTAATGTATCGTATTTCATATTCCCCAATTATAGAATTTAATAAATATTACAGGCATAGACCTGGAATTTCTGTAGGTTATGCTTTT
>JBILKW010000088.1:0-9042 GCA_044376465.1 Sphingobacteriales bacterium
AGAAGGTGGTTGGGATTTATCTAAAGTAGATCACGAAGCGTTGAAAGATTCGAAAGCAACCTTCGTATTCGGACAAATGAATGAGCCTCCAGGTGCACGTGCACGTGTGGCTTTATCAGGATTAACTGTGGCGGAATATTTCCGTGACGGTGATGAGCAAAGTGGTGGACGTGATATCTTATTCTTTATCGATAATATCTTCCGTTTCACGCAAGCAGGTTCTGAAGTATCAGCTTTGTTAGGTCGTATGCCATCGGCAGTAGGTTACCAACCAACATTGGCAACTGAGATGGGTATGATGCAAGAGCGTATTACTTCTACAAAGAGAGGATCTATTACATCGGTACAAGCGGTTTACGTACCTGCCGATGACTTAACTGACCCTGCACCGGCTACAACTTTCGCCCATTTAGATGCCACAACAGTATTGAGTCGTAAAATTGCCGAGTTAGGTATTTACCCAGCAGTAGATCCTTTGGATTCAACTTCACGTATTTTGGCTCCAGAAATTATTGGTGCTGAGCATTACGGTTGTGCACAAAGAGTAAAAGAAATTTTACAACGTTACAAAGAATTACAAGATATCATCGCGATCCTTGGTATGGACGAATTATCTGAAGAAGATAAATTAGTAGTATCTCGTGCTCGTCGTGTTCAACGTTTCTTATCACAACCTTTCCACGTAGCTGAGCAGTTCACAGGATTAAAAGGAGTGTTAGTAGATATCAAAGAAACGATCAAAGGATTTAACATGATTATGGATGGTGCGGTAGATGAGTATCCGGAGATGGCGTTCAACTTAGTGGGTACTATTGAAGAAGCAATGGAAAAAGGTAAAAAATTAATCGCAGAAGCTAACGCTTAATATTATGTTATTAGAAGTATTAACACCTGATAAAAAAGTATATTCTGGAGAAGTAAGTTCTGTAAGTGTTCCTGGTAATGCAGGTTCATTTGAAGTGTTGAACAACCACGCTCCTATTATCTCTACTTTAGCTAAGGGTACTTTAAAATTCAAAGCAAAAGAAGGCAACCAAGAGATGAAGATTTCTGGTGGCGTGATAGAGGTGTTGGCTAATAAAGTGGTGGTGTTGGTTGAATCATTGCTTTAATCGAATTAGCGAACTAGCGAATTAACGAATTAACGAATTAACAAAAAAAAGTCCTGCTCAGAAATGAAGCGGGACTTTTTTTTTGTATAAGAAAAACTGATAGGCCGAAAAGTAGAAAGACCGATAAGCTGAGTATTCAGTTCATCGGTCTTTCTACTTTTCGACTATTCTACATTTCTGTTTTTCGGCCTATCGGATTCTCGGTCTATCGAACAACCGTCTTGCTAATCCTACCATCCACAGTGCTTACTACCAACTGATACACGCCCGCATCTAAATCCGCAACGTTTAATTGTATGGTTTGCTTGCCTGCTGTTAAAAATTGTTTTTGCTCAACCAGAACTCTCCCATCCATACTCATTAGGTAAATGTTTACTTCTGATGAATTTGCTTGGAAGAAGCTTACATTTAATTCATCTTTCGTTGGATTTGGATATAAAGATGCTTCAATTAAATCATCAACAGGCTGAAGACCTGTAGCGGATCCAAAGAAACTTAATTCATCTACAAATAAAACGGATCCAACTGGGGCACTAGTTAATGCAGCTGTATCAAAACCAAATACAGAGGTAGTACTAATTACAATAATTGCTGTATCGGGTACATCATTAGTTGAATAAGCAATTTCTACAGTAAAGGGTGTAAAGCTCGATTTGTTTGATAGGTTCGCAATTCCGCCTCCAATAACATTTAACGTTCCAATTGTTGGATCGTATTTGGTTAAGGCTACAGATACTATACCCGAATCGGGTGCATTGCCTTGTGCATACTTATAAAAACCTCTTAATTCTGTAGGTCGTCCACCAGAAATTGGAATACCTGGTTTTATGTTTACATTTTGCAAATCAAGTTCTCCCGTAATCATTATACCCGGCACTCCTGTTAAATCGCCTGTATTTTGAGCATATGATTCTAGTTTAGCAGCATAGGTACCACTTTTCTTATCGGTGCTTCTGAATACATTCGCTCTAGGTAAACCACCCCCTCCCAATAATACAGATGCATAATTAGATGTTACGTAACCTTGTGGTTCAAAAAAGAACAAAAGGTTTGTCCAAGTTTCTAAGCCTCCATTTTGTATAGTTTGTGCAAATGAATTGCTTCCGATAAACAAGGCAAATAGTAATAGATATTTTTTCATAATTAATTAAATACAGATTCAAATATACAAAAAAAGCCCTCCAAAAAGATGGAGAGCTCTACGCATTTTTATTTATTCATCAAACCTCTACTCGTTTATTCCGAAGGTTAATCCTACACAGAAAGTGTTTAAATCTGGACCTTCGTTGCTATTGAAAGCACTTTGTGGGTAATATTTACCATATATTCCAACATTTCCATAATGTACTCTACCCATGAAGCCGTAACGTAATTCATTTAAATTGAAAGAATCGTTTACTTTAGTTTTACCTTTTTCTTCACTTATTTGCTTTAAGCGTCCGTTTATTAAGTATCCTAATTCAATACCACCAGATACACCAATTCTTTTACCGTTATTCAATTCGTTCGATTGAAAGTGTAACATCACTGGCAAGGTTGCATAACGTGCTAACAATTTGTTTTTAGTAAAATCAATTGCTTTTCCGTTAGTTGAATCTTGGTACATAGTGAACTTTGGAGCGTTTGATCTTAAAGAACTATCACCTGCTAAGCGGTAGTTGTTCCAATCTAATCCTAAACCTACCGAAAGTCTTACATTTTCTTTGTAAATATTGAAGTAGTGGTTATAAGTTAAGTTTACGTTAGTCGATTTACCATTTACTAAGTTCAATCCTTGGTTTGCAGGTGATAAACTTGTTGATCCGTTTTCTAATAATCCGTTATAGCCAATCGAGAATTCTATGCCACCTTCGTGCTTTTTATTGTCGCCAAAACACTCTTCGTTTTTACTCGATTGTTTATCTGCCTCATAATCGCCAGTAGAATCTTTCTCCATGTAAATTTTTTCGATTTTAGCTTCACCAATTACGACAATTCTGGTTTTGCCTACTTTAATTTCAGTAGTATCTGTTTTACGAGCACCCGAATCTGCTGTTGGATATGATGTTTCTAAATTTAATTCGTTTGCTGCATAAAATTCTGTAACTACCTCTTTTTGTTTAGTTACATAACCTGCAACAACATCAATTGGATCTATGTTTACTACATGAGCAATTGCTTCTTTTGTTTGGTTGATAGCTTTAATTGCTTTGCTTTGTGCGTACACGCTTGAAGTGAATATTCCTGTCACTAATCCAAGCACTAAAATTGACTTTTTCATAATAATTAATTTCATTAGGTTGTTAATATTTTTAAATTTCTTGTTATCTGTTTGTATTTTTTGTTCTACTAAATTTGATGATGCCTAAATCCAATTCATATTTCTTTCTCAATCCACCATCTTCTTTTTTTGTTTCATTGATAGCTACTAAATTCGACTCTTCATTTCCAGTTACTTTTTTAGCAACATAATTTAACATTTCTACTACACCTATTTCTTTTTTAGATCCTGTATTGTTGGCAACATTTACAGAAGGTGCTGGAACTGGTACCGGCTTAATAATTGGGTTTTTATTTTCTGGTTCCAACATAGGAGTGTTTCTATTTGTTTCTACTTTCTCTTCTAATTTTTTTAACAATTCTATCGCTTCTTTTTCATCTTGTGTGCGATTCTCAATTTTTAATTTAGAATTTAAGTTACCTTGTTTTTTTATGCTTTTCGAAGAACGTATCGTACGACTTTTGATCTCGACTACATCTACTAGACGTTCGTCTTTTGAGATTGGTTGCACAGGTTCGATAGTTTTTTCAACTTTTATTGAATTGGTGCTATCAATAGTTGCAACTCCCTTGTTTTTATTAGCGTTTGCAAGGTTTGCATTTTCTTGTGTAGCTGTTTCTTTACCAAAGAAATTTAATTGATACAAACCAACCGACATTACTAATACTACCGATGCAGCAATTGATAATCGTGCTAGCAAAGTAATCACAATTCCTTTTTTGTTTATATCGAGTTCCTTTTCTACACCTAACCATACACGCTCGTTCGGTTGCATTTCTGCATCTGCAAAAGCATTTTTAAATTGGTTATCGAACTCTTCGTTCTTATCTGAGTGCTTCATGATGATTGCTCTCCATTTTTTTAATGTTTTCTTGCAAAATTGCTCTTGCTCTCGCAAGTTGTGATTTTGATGTCCCCTCACTAATTCCCAGCTCCTGTGCTATTTCTTTATGTGAGAAACCTTCTATGGCATACATGTTAAATATTAATCGGTAGCCTGGAGATAAGTTTCTTATTAAGCTTAAAAGATCATTCATGTTTAATCGAGCCATTTGATTTTCTTGAACCGGGCTTTCTGGTGCATGATCTAAATCAACCACCGGAAACATTCTCGCATTTTTACGGTAAAACTCTATCGATGTATTTACCATTATTCTACGTACCCATCCTTCAAATGATCCTTCGCCCTTATAATCCTTTATTTTTTCAAAGATCTTTACAAAGCCTACTTGCAACATATCCTCTGCTTCAAAATTATCTTTCGCATACCTCGCACACACTACCAACATTTTTGAAGCATACTGCTTATACAACAACTCCTGAGACTTTCTGTTCCCTTGTTTGCTGCCCTCAATCATTTCTTCGAGGCTTAGCTTATGTCCCAATTGTAAGCGCATTGTACTGTGTAGATGATGGTATTAGTGTTTTGGTTGCATGAAGATGATAAAATTTTATGATTAATACGGAAATTGCTGCAAATTAGCTAATTAGCCAATTTGCTAATTAGCTAATTAACATGGTTCAGCAATAAATACTATTTTTGCTAGATAAATCGACAAACGCTATAATTACATACATGGAAGCAATAGAAGTTTACAAGCCCAAACATAAAATTCGATTCGTAACTGCCGCCTCATTATTTGATGGGCACGATGCCACGATAAATATAATGAGAAGGATACTTCAGGCTTCTGGTGCTGAGGTAATTCATTTAGGCCATAACCGCTCGGTTGACGAGGTGGTGAATTGTGCGATACAAGAAGATGTGCAAGGCATTGCCATGACTTCTTATCAAGGCGGACACAACGAATACTTTAAATACATGTATGACCTTTTAAAAGAGAAAGGAGCAGGACATATAAAAATATTTGCAGGCGGTGGCGGAGTGATTCTTCCTTCAGAAATCGAAGAGTTACAAAAATACGGCATCGCACGTATTTACTCACCAGACGACGGTCGTACGATGGGGCTACAAGGCATGATCAATGATATGTTGGTACAATGCGATTTCCCAACGAGAAGTTCGTTAAACGTTGAGCTGAAGCAAATTGCACACAAAGACCCCGCAAAAATAGCTCATGCCATTACCGTTGCCGAAAATTTACCTGCCGAAGCTGAGAAATTTTTAGCGGAGGTAAAAATGATGATTGGCGCCAAACGTATACCTGTATTAGGTATTACAGGAACTGGTGGAGCAGGAAAATCATCTTTAGTAGATGAATTGGTGCGTAGGTATTTAAATGATTTTGAAAATAAAAGCATCGCTATTATATCTGTTGATCCATCCAAAAGAAAAACAGGTGGTGCTTTGTTGGGCGATAGAATTAGAATGAATTCTATAAACAACCCCAGAGTGTACATGCGCTCTTTGGCAACAAGACAAGCAAACCTTGCCTTATCTAAATACGTTCAAGAAGCCATTGATATTTGCAAAGCTGCTGCTTACGATTTAATAATTGTAGAAACTTCGGGTATCGGACAAAGCGATACTGAAATTACCGAACATTGCGATGTTTCTTTATACGTAATGACTCCAGAGTTTGGTGCTGCTACACAATTAGAAAAAATCGACATGTTAGATTTTGCCGATTTAGTTGCCATCAATAAATTCGATAAACGTGGCGCATTAGATGCGATTCGCGATGTGAAAAAACAATACCGCCGTAACCATCAAAAGTTTGATGCAAGCGATGATGACATTCCAGTATACGGTACCATGGCCTCGCAATTTAACGACCCTGGAATGAATGCATTGTATTATGCATTGATGACTACCTTAACCGATAAAACTGGGGTAGAGTTCACATCACACTTAAATCTATTAAAGGGAAATTCTGAAAAAATATACATCATTCCACCAGATCGTACGCGTTACTTAGCAGAAATTGTAGAAGCGAATCACGATTACAAAACATGGGTAGCTGAGCAAGTAGACATTGCTCAAAAGATGTATCAACTGAAAGGCACCATCGACCTACTTGAAAAAGAAAAGAAAGAAGATGGGATACAAACCTTAAAAGATTTATACAGCCATTACGAAGAAATTTTGCACCATGAGTGCAAGCGATTATTAAAAGAATGGCCAGAAACGGTAAAGAGTTACAAAGAAGATTATTTCGTATTTAAAGTACGCGATAAGGAAATTAAACAAGAACTCTTTTACGAATCATTATCTAAACTTCGCATTCCAAAAATATCTTTACCTACTTACCAAGCTTGGGGCGATATTTTGAAATGGTTATTAACTGAAAACGTTCCGGGAGAATTTCCATACGCCGCAGGTGTATTCCCATTGAAAAGAGAAGGCGAAGACCCTACACGTATGTTTGCCGGCGAAGGTGGACCAGAGCGTACCAACAAACGTTTCCATTACGTATCCTTAGGTCAGCCAGCACACCGTTTATCTACAGCGTTCGACTCCGTTACTTTGTACGGTGAAGATCCGCATGTGCGACCAGATATATATGGAAAGATTGGAAACTCTGGAGTTAGTGTGGCAACCTTAGACGATGCAAAGAAATTATATTCTGGTTTTGATTTATGTAATCCGAGCACATCGGTATCCATGACCATTAACGGTCCGGCGCCAATGTTATTAGGTTTCTTCATGAATACAGCGATTGATCAGCAATGCGAATTGTACATCAGGAAAAATGGACTAGAAGCAGAGGTAAATAAAAAAATAGAAGAAATTTACAAAGCAAAAGGAATTGCAAGACCAACTTACCAAGGTGCTTTGCCCGAGGGTAATAATGGCTTAGGCCTAATGCTATTGGGCGTTACAGGCGATCAGGTATTACCTAAAGATGTTTATGAAAATATAAAAGCACATGCCATTTCAACGGTAAGAGGAACGGTACAAGCGGATATATTAAAAGAAGACCAAGCACAAAATACCTGTATATTTTCTACAGAATTTGCGTTAAGAATGATGGGCGATATTCAGCAATATTTCATCAATGAAAAAGTAAGAAATTTTTATTCAGTTTCTATTTCAGGATATCATATTGCCGAAGCTGGTGCAAATCCAATTTCGCAATTGGCATTTACCTTGAGTAATGGATTTACTTTTGTGGAGTATTACTTAAGCAGAGGAATGAATATTGATGATTTTGCTCCAAACTTATCTTTCTTCTTTTCAAACGGTATAGACCCTGAGTACTCTGTAATTGGTAGGGTTTCGCGTAGAATTTGGTCAAAAGCAATTAAGTATAAATACAAAGGTAACGATCGTTCGCAGAAACTGAAATACCATATTCAAACTTCGGGTAGATCTTTACATGCGCAAGAAATTGACTTTAACGATATACGTACCACCTTGCAAGCCTTGTATGCGATTTATGATAACTGTAATTCTTTACACACGAATGCATACGACGAAGCGATTACTACTCCAACAGAAGAATCGGTGCGTAGAGCAATGGCTATACAATTAATTATAAACCGAGAATTAGGTTTAGCGAAAAACGAAAACCCTATACAAGGTTCATTTATTATAGAAGAATTAACAGACCTAGTAGAAGAAGCGGTATTAGCAGAATTTAAACGAATATCAGACAGAGGTGGAGTGTTGGGTGCGATGGAAACCATGTACCAACGCGGTAAAATACAAGAAGAATCTTTGTATTACGAAACCTTAAAACACAACGGCGATTTCCCAATTATTGGAGTAAATACATTCTTAAATAAAAAGGGCTCTCCTACTATTGTACCCTCAGAAGTAATACGTGCTACGGAAGAAGAAAAACAATATCAGATTAAAGCATTAAAAGAATTCCAAGAACGAAATGCCGATAAATCTGCTGCAGTATTAAGCGAACTGAAAAAAGCTGCCGTAGAAAATAAAAACATTTTCGAGCAGTTGATGGAGGTTACGAAAATTTGTTCATTAGGGCAGATTTCGAATGCCTTGTATCAGGTGGGAGGACAGTATAGAAGGAATATGTAAATGTGCAAATGCGTAAATGTGTAAATGCGTAAATGTGCAAATGTGCAAATTAGTGGGAAGTATTGTGCTAAGAGAAGGGAGCATGGCGTTGCGCATTTAGAATTTAGAATTTAGAATTTAGAATTTAGAGTTTAGAATTTAGAGTTTAGAGTTTTAGATATTAGAATTTCTAAGAGTCGGTTTGCACCGACTCTTTTTTATTTTTCAGCAACTTCCTTTATTTTCTCATTCATTAATTCGAAACCTTTAGGAGTGTTTGTATTTATCATCTTAGAAAATAAAGGCACTAAAATTCCAGAAAATTTTTCGGATTGAATGAGAGTGGTGCTTCCATCCGAATTTTTTATAAAAGTTAAATTGATGTTCGCCATCGAATAAGCCTTTTGCAAAAATTTTTCCTTTCCATCTAAATTAAACACTAGGCTCGAAGGCTAATAATACGGGAGTAAAGCTCATGCCCAACATGGATGAAATGTTTTTTTTAATTTGCTCATTTTTTTCTTGCCAAAATTACTACATCTTCGGCTGGGCGGTTATGCGTAAAAGGAATGGATGCCAATGGATGCGTCATGGAAAGTACGGCTATGTCTTTGTACAATCCAGTTTTATTAAATTGATGCACGAGCCCTTCTGCATTGTAACACCATAGGTGCGGTTCGGATAAGACGCTGTGTGTAAAAATAGAAAACACAAAACTATCTGGAGCATCTTCGCCAATGCGT
>JBILKW010000008.1:0-25333 GCA_044376465.1 Sphingobacteriales bacterium
CTAGGTTGTTTACAATTTGGTTGAAACCTTCGGTAACGAAATCTGCAAACTGCATTTCCATCATTGCCTTGTATCCATTAATAGAAAGACCAAGAGCTGCACCCACAATTGCCGATTCGCAAAGTGGCGTATTGCGTACTCTTGCTTTGTCAAACTCTTCTACAAAGCCTTGAGTAATTTTAAATGCTCCTCCATACTCTGCAATGTCTTGCCCCATGAGCACAAAATTTTCATGGCGTTGCATGCCTTGTCTGAGCGCATCGCTTATGGCATCTAAATATCTTTTTTCTGTTTTATTTTGTGTTGATGGTGCTATTTCTTTGTATGTGTACGTAGCATACATATCATCCATTTCTATTTTTGTATTCGGAACAATGTCGGGCTGTCCGAATGCAATTTCTATAGCTGCGTCAATTTCTTTTTTTAATTTAAAACGATAAGAATTTCCATACTCCTCGTCAATGATCCCTTCTTTTAATAAATAATTTTCGAAATTTTCTACCGGATCTTTTTGTCCCCACAGTTCAAATAATTCTTTAGGTACATATTTCGTTCCCGATGCTTCTTCATGTCCGCGCATACGGAAGGTCATGCATTCAATTAAAATTGGTCGCGGATTTTTTCTGATGTCTTTGGTGTATTTCAACATCGTATCATACACTTCCAAAATATTGTTGCCATCTATTTGTACAGCTTCCATTCCATAGCCAATTCCACGATCTGCTAAACGTTCGCATTTGTATTGTTCGGAAACCGGAGTCGATAAACCGTAACCGTTATTTTCAATAATAAATATAACGGGTAAGTTCCAAACAGCAGCCACGTTTAATGCTTCGTGGAAATCGCCCTGACTGGTAGCGCCATCACCCGTAAAAACTAGAGTTGCTTTTTCTTTTTTACTCAATGTATCGGCTAAGGCAATACCATCTGCCAAAGATAACTGCGGACCTAAATGCGAGATCATACCCACAATGTTGTACTCTTGCGTACCAAAGTGGAAAGAACGATCGCGGCCTTTGGTAAAACCACTGGCCTTGCCTTGGAACTGTGCCAATAACCTATCCAATGGCACCTCGCGCGAAGTAAATACGCCTAAGTTGCGGTGCATTGGCAAAATATACTCATCACTTTGCATGGACAAAGCCGTACCCACCGAAATAGCTTCTTGGCCAATCCCCGAAAACCATTTGCCAATTTTCCCTTGGCGAAGTAAAATCAACATCTTCTCCTCAATCATGCGAGGTTTTACCAAATGGTGGTAAAGGGTAAGAAGGGTTTCTTTGGAGTGGTTATGGGAGTTGGTAAATTCCATGGTTATTGAGTTATTTGTTACTGTGTTATAAGGTTAATAGATTATTGCGCGACAAAGGTCGTAAAAATACTGGAAATTGGAATTAAGTATTAAGTATTAAGAAACTTACTTAGATTTCTTAATACTTAATACTTAATACTTGTTTCCCATTACTAACGACTAGAGACTAAAGACAGCCTCTCCACCGCCGTTTCCAATGTCTCCTCCTTCTTCGCAAAACAAAAGCGAATTAAACTTTCATCTTTTCCGCTTTTATAAAAGGCAGATACGGGTATGGCTGCCACACCAACATCTTTCACTAAATCTATCGCAAATTCTTTGTCGGATTTTGTAGAGATGTGGGCAAAAGAATAACATTCGAAATAAGAACCCGAGGAAGGAATTCTTTTAAAGGGAGTAGCTTTCATAAGCTCCACAAAATAATCGCGTTTTTGTTGTACAAATTTACCGAGTTGCAAATAGGCTTGTTCGTTTTGTATATATGTTGATAGAGCTACTTGTTTAGGTGTATCGCAACTAAATGCGTTGAACTGATGGATGTTTCGGAACTCTTTGCTTAAAGCTGCTGGTGCAATTACATACCCTAGTTTCCAACCGGTGCAATGGTAGGTTTTTCCGAAAGAATAACACACAAAACTTTTCTCAAATAATTCAGGATATTTTAACACACTCTCATGTTTTTTATCGTCGAAAATTAAATGCTCATAAACTTCATCACTAATAATAAAAATATTTTTACCTCGCACACATTCCTGTAAATTGAGCATATCCGCTTTGGTCCATACATAACCTGTTGGGTTGTGTGGTGTATTTATAATGATGGCTTTTGTTCGATCGTTTATTTTTGAACGCAATTCATCGAATGGAATTTCAAATGTGGGTGCTTGTAATTCTATGATCACCGATTTCGCTCCGTTTAATTGTATAGCCGGATGGTAACAATCATAAGCAGGTTCAAAAACAATTACTTCATCATTCGCTTGCAAGATGGTAGTAAGTGCTGTATATATAGCATAGGTAGCTCCTGGGCAAACCGTAATTTCTGTATCTGGATTTATTTTTTGCGCATACAATTTCTCTGCTTTTGCTGCAATGTTTTCTCGTAAAATCGGATATCCATTTGAATGAGTGTATTGATTGAAACCATCTTTCATCGCCTTATTTACCAGCTCCACTAATTCCTCACTCATCGGAAAATCCGGGAATCCTTGTCCGAGGTTAATTGCCTTGTATTGATTCGCCAACACACTCATGGTGGTAAAGATGGTGTCGCCTAGGTTTGGTAGTTTGGGGGTGATTTGCATTTTATAAAGATAATAAAATGTGTAAATGTGTAAATGCGTAAATATGCAAATTAATAGCACCCCATTTGCCCATTTGCCCATTTGCACATTTTCAAATTTATAATAGCAATGTTGTTACACAATTATTTTGAAATTACCCCAAAAACATCCTATCATTGTAATATCAAATTGATATCAATATAAATAATATATAAAAATGAAATCAGAAAAAACTACAAGCGCAATTTCAGGATACAGTATCCTATTGCTATTTTTTGCAATGCTTGGTGTAGCGGCGTATTGCATCTCTTTACACTTAATTCCAGTGGCCGTAATTTTAGTGGTAGTAGCTATTTTTATTCTACCTGGCTTTTCGGTCATCAACCCTAATGAAGGTATTGTGATTACCCTTTTTGGAGTGTACAAAGGCACATTAAAAGACAACGGTTTTTTGTGGATGAATCCATTCTTTACAAAGAAAAAAGTTTCTTTGCGTGCCATGAATTTAAATGGAACGCCTATTAAAGTAAATGATAAAGTGGGCAACCCAATAGAAATTGCAGCAGTAATTGTATGGCAAGTGAGCGATACTGCAAAAGCAGTATTTGAAGTAGACAACTACCATCAATTTGTGGCAGTACAATCGGAAGCAGCAGTAAGAAGTTTAGCAGGTGCATATCCGTATGATCATTTTGAAGATGAAGAATCGAGCATTACTTTACGTGCAGGTGCACACATTGTAAATGAGAAGTTAGAAGAAGAGTTGAACGAACGTTTGAGCAGAGCAGGTATTGAAATTTTAGAAGCACGTATTTCACACTTAGCTTATTCATCTGAAATTGCTGGTGCTATGTTGCAAAGACAACAAGCGCAAGCGGTAGTGGCTGCTCGTAAACAAATTGTAGAAGGTGCAGTGGGCATGGTAGAAATGGCCTTAGCAAAATTAGCAGAACGCAACATTGTTGATTTAGACGATGAGCGTAAAGCTGCAATGGTTAGTAATTTATTAGTGGTATTATGTGCAGAGAAATCTGTTGCACCAGTAGTAAATACAGGTAGTATATATTAATCAATAATCATGTCTGAAAAAAAAGCATTTGCATTGAGGCTTAACTCAGAAATGATGAAAGAGCTGGAACGTTGGGCCGCCGATGAGTTTAGGAGTGTGAACGGACAGATAGAATATATTTTAAGTGAAGCAATAAAAGTACGTAGGAAAAAAAGCAAAAATGCCAAGTAATTTACTTGGTATTTTTTTCTTTCCATTGCTCGCTAAACGATTTCTGTTCGAAGCTAGGGAGTTCTCTGCGCTTACCCCATGAGCCTTTGAAAAACATATTCATAAATTTGTTTTTCCATTTTCCGCCCACCATGTCGGTGAGTTTTCTGCTCATCATTCCTTTTTTCCACATCATCCACCCAAAGGCTTCGACTTTAGTTCCGAAATGTTGATCTACAGAATCTCTTCTGTTGTATAATAAAATTTTATGGATATCAATTTTAACAGGGCACACTTCAGAGCAATTGCCGCATAGGCTAGAAGCATAGCTTAGATGTTTAAACTCCTCCATGCCCTTTAAATGAGGCGTAATGATGCTTCCTATTGGTCCGGAGTAAGTAGTATCATACGTATGTCCGCCAATGTTTTTATAAACAGGGCAAGCGTTTAAACAAGCCCCGCAACGTATGCAATATAATGCTTGGCGCTGATCTTTTTGTGCAAGTAAATTAGTTCTACCATTATCGAGTAAAATCACATACATCTCTTCTGGCCCGTCACTCTCGGTACTTTGTTTTGGTCCGCTCAGTAATGTATTGTAAACAGTTAAATTTTGTCCGGTACCTCTGGTAGAAAGTAAAGGCCAAAATAAATCTAAATCGGTTATGGATGGAATAACCTTTTCGATGCCTACGATGGCAATGTGTATTTTAGGAAAACAAGTAGTTAAACGTGCATTACCTTCGTTCTCTGTAATGGCAATGCTGCCTGTATCTGCTACTAAATAATTTCCGCCAGAAATTCCTACATCAGCTCTCAGATATTTCTCTCGAAGTATTTCACGTGCTTTTAAGGTAAGCTCTGTAGGTGTAGCATCTATTGGGGTTCCAAACTTCTCGTTAAACAATTTTGCAATGTCTTCTTTAGAAAGATGCATAGCGGGTGTAACAATATGGTATGGTTTCTGCCCGAGTAATTGTACAATGTATTCGCCCAAATCGGTTTCAATAGATTCGATATGGCTTTTTTCTAAAAACTCATTCAGCTCTATTTCTTCGCAAGCCATCGATTTAGATTTTACCACCATTTTGGCATTGGCTTGTTTCATTATTTTCAGAATTTCTTTTTGAGCTTCTTTTGCATTGTTCGCCCAAATTACTTTTCCGCCTTTACGCATAAAATTACTTTCGAACTCCAACAAATACTTGTCGAGGTTCTCCATTACTTTCCATTTTATGCTGTGTGCTTTTTTTCTTGCATATTCTAAATTTTCGTATTGCAGCAAACCCTTATCAACAGCAGCGTTGTATTTGCCAATGTTGAAATTAATTTTTCTTCGATGATCTTCATCGAAAGCTTTAATGTTACTTTTAACTATAAATTTTTCTGCAATAGAACTCATTCTATTTATTTAGTATCTGTAAAATCGTTTTGTTTATCAACTACAATTCTCTTATCTCTGTTTGCTAATTCCCATGCAGTATAAAAAACCAATTGAGCACGTTTTGCTAACATCGGAAACGTAATTTTTTGAACTTCATCTCCTTCTTTATGGTAATCTTCATGTACACCGTTAAAGTAAAAGGCAATGGGAATATTATTTTTAGCGAAGTTGTAGTGGTCGCTGCGATAGTAGAATCTATTAGGGTCTTTTGGGTCGTTAAATTTATAATCAACTTTTATACCTACGTGCTCTGCTGCTTTTTCATTAATGGCGTGTAACTCAGAACTCAATTTGTCGGCACCTATTACGTATACAAAATTAGTATCTTCTTTATGTGCTTCATCAAATCTACCAATCATGTCTATGTTTAAATCTACAATGGTTTTTGATAATGGAATGATGGGGAAGTTTACATAATATTCTGAACCAAGTAAGCCTTTTTCTTCTCCAGAAACGGCCATAAATACAATGTTTCTACGTGGGCCTTTACCAGCTTTTTTTGCTTCCATAAAAGCTTGCGCAATTTCTAGAAGTGCTACTGTTCCAGAACCATCGTCGTCGGCACCGTTGTAAACTTTACCATCAATGATGCCAATATGATCATAATGTGCGGTAATAAAAAGATATTCATCTGATAAGTCAGTTCCTGGTATCATCGCCAGTACATTGTCAGATTTTACATCTTCTTCAATAAACTGAACATCTAATTTAATGGTGCTATTTAGTACTAATGCTTTGCTCGCTGTTTTCTTTTTGCTTAAACTTTCTAGTACTCTGTTATATATTTTTTTGTTTGCTTTTAATAATTCTTCAGCTACTACTTGCCCTGCATTTATTACCGGTACATTTGTAGAATTCTTTGTTTTATAAGTAAGTGTAAGGCTATTGCCTTCAAGTTGATGCTTGTAAATCGATTTATATTTTTCGTATTGATTATCGATGTAAATAATTAAACTTGGATTTAATTTTCGAATGGCTTCAATTTTATATTTTCTATCAGACCATTTGCTTTTAGTACCATTATCGTTAATAATATATTTCTCTTGTATTTTTGGCTCTCCGTCTATCACTACTACAACTTTGTTTGTAACGTCAAGCCCTTTAAATGAATTGTATTTTTCTTCGTTAATACCGAAGCCAACAAATACAATTTGGTTACTTAACAGATTAAATTCAGTTCTGTCTTTTGCCACAAAAAAATCATCGCCAATTACCATTTCACGCTGATTGATGATCAATTTTCTGTTGGCTAAAACTTTTTGTTTGAGGTCAAAATTTTGTTTATAACCATTGGTACTTGGAGGTACTAATCCTAGTTTTTTAAATTCTGTTTCTAAATATTCTGATGCTTTGCGTTGGCCTTCTTTCCCTGTTTCGCGACCTTCGTATTCATCTGATGCTAAGATGCTAAGATGTTGACGTAGCTCTTTGGCATCAATATAAGCACCAAAGGGGCTGGCGTTGTTAAAATTTTGAGAACTAGCAAACTGTGCAATACAAGTAAGTGCTAGAATAATTGAATTTATTTTTTTCATGCTTAGCAATTAATTTTATCTACTCTATTTGCATGCCGACCACCTTCAAATTCGGTAGAAATAAAAATACTGGTAATTTCTTTGGCTTGCTCTATAGTTGTAAAGCGTGCTGGTATACAAACAATGTTCGCGTTATTATGTTGGCGTGCTAAGGAAGCTAAAGGTACATCCCAGCAAATGGCTGCACGTATGTCTTTGTGTTTATTGGCAGTAATGGCTACACCATTCGCGCTTCCACAAATTAATATTCCAAGTTCGTATTCGTTTTGTTGAATAGCATTTGCTAAGGGGTGCACAAAATCTGGATAATCTACAGATTCTGCATTGTAGGGCCCGAAATCTTTGACTGTATGGCCAGCTGCTTCCAGAATTGGTTTTAACAGTTCTTTGTATTCATATCCGGCATGGTCGCCGCCAATTGCAATTTTCATATTAAAAAAGGTGTTTTATGGAAAATACTTGAGTCGCAAAATAAGCATATTTATTCATTTTTTTTGAAATAACTGCCAAATGGTTCCCATCAAAAAGAATACTAAATGAACCCTATTGATAATTTTTTGAAATAAGTATTTTTTTGTTCAAAATTGATCGATAAGTAAAAAAATTATTACAACCTAAATTTCCTAATAGTATATAATCATGAGAAAACTCACATTTACATTACTCTTCATTTTAGTTGGGCATATTACCCTAAAAGGACAAGTTGCTGGCTTTAAAATTTTAAATCAAACAACAAGCATTAAATCAACAGAAAAAACTGATATAAGGATTAAAAACGAAAAAGAAAATGTATTTAAGACGCTAGAAATTATACAGTATAACTATTTACAGAAGGACAAAGTAAAAATAGATACTACATTATCAAAACTTGAAAACGAGCTTTATCAAAATTCTATTGGTGCAGATAGTTTAGCATCATATGATGAAGAAACCATTCAGAGAAAATCAGCTAAAATAAAAAGGTTAAGAAGTGAATTAAAAAGTATAGTAGCTAAGCAAGATAGTTTGTACTTTCTTTATACCAAAGATTATTTAACGTATAAACGTAGCAATATTCTAAGCTTTGGAAAAATACGTTCGGGTGCATTTTTTGATATGTTATACAATGATGAGGGCAAGAGATTTAAGGCACTTGGAAATGTTGGGGTATATTTAGGTGATAACTCTGCTTCTATATTTTCTGAACTTATTAGTGGTAATCTTGGTTTACTTCGAGTAAGCTTTGGCTCAATGATATCTAACAGTAAGAGCGATAGTGCTGAAGGTGTAAGAAATGAACAAGCATACCAGCGTTTGGTGACATACGGAGGTAATACGGTATTAAATTTAGAATATCCCCTCATGTATATTCATTCGAGAAATAATCAATACAACTTAATATCTAGGTTAATTGCAAAAGGTGCAGCAGATTTGCCTGCTTTTGGAACAAGCACAAATAAATGGGCGGGGAGTGGCTCTTTTGGAATAGATATTTATGGCGATGCTTCGTTAAGTAATGATCAGCTTCGTTTCTTTTTCAATTTTAATACTCAACAAATTTATGGTACTGATATCTATCAAAGTAACTTAGGCATTTCAAATACTAACTTCTCATTTGGGCAACTCTCCATAGGTCTTGTTTTTTTAGAGAATTTCAAAATTTCCTTTATCGTATCTACGTTTAGTTCCGAAGCTAGTTTAGAGAATAGAAATGTAATAGTAGGAGGCCAGGTTTTACGCTAAGAAATAACCGAGGAGATTTATACTATTCCTAGCCATATTAATTTGAATAAAACTTTGTTTCTTCTTTCAGCTTCCTCTTTGCCACTCTCGCCGAAACTAGGATACTTACCTCAAATAATATATATAGCGGAATAGCTACTAACAATTGTGTAGGAATATCTGGCGATGGTGTTATGAAGGCTGCCAATAAGAATATTAGAAATAATGCGATTCTTCTGTTGTTTCGCATAAATTTAGGCGTAGCTATGCCCATTAAAGAAAGGAAGTAAACGACAATCGGTAATTCAAATACTAATCCTGTAGCGAGTGTTAAAATGCTTACTGTACTTAAATAAGAATCGAGCGTTATTTGATTTATAATTGCTTCGGATATAACATAACTCCCAAGAAAATTAACAGACATTGGAGTAATAATGAAGTAGCCAAATAAAATACCCATCATAAATAACATTGTGCCCCAAAAAATTAAACCTGTTGCGTAACGTCTTTCTCTTTTGTGCAATCCTGGTCTGATGAATCTCCATAATTCCCATAATAAATAGGGGAAGCCCAAAATAAAACCTCCTAAGAATGAAGCACTCAAATGCAGGTTAAATTGCCCAGCCATGGTGTTATTCATAATAACGAAGTTTATTTTATCTATGCATAAATCGCTTCCTAAATTGTATTCAGTTCCTAGTTCGCAAAGCTTTCTGTAGGTCCAGAAATTTGGGTCTTTCGGACCGAATATGATCACATCAAAAAGGATATCCTTATATATAAATGCTACTACCGAAAATGAAATGATAACAAGTGCTGCACGTACCAAGTGCCAACGTAAACTTTCTAGATGGTCTACAAAAGACATATCTGAATTGGGGTCGGTGGCACGACGAAAATTATCTAAGAATCCTGACATATATTGCTGTCAAATTTAAACAAAAAAAAGCGGACAATCGTCCGCTTTTGCTTATTCTGTAAAGTCGAATGTTTCGAGGAATTTGGTAGTGAAATTACCTGCTCTAAAGTTAGGGTCTTTCATCAATTTTAAATGGAAAGGTATGGTAGTTTTTACTCCTTCAATTACAAATTCACTCAAGGCACGTTCCATCGTGTTTAGCGCTTCTTCACGTGTTTGTGCTACGCAAATTAATTTCGCAATCATAGAGTCGTAATTAGAAGGTATGGTATATCCAGCGTAAACATGAGTATCTACACGTACTCCGTGGCCTCCAGGTGAGTGGAAGTTTGTGATTTTTCCTGGTGATGGGCGGAAGTTATTCCAAGGATCTTCAGCGTTAATACGGCATTCAATGGCATGCATTGCTGGCTCGTAATTTTTACCAGAGATTGGAATCCCTGCTGCTACTTTTATTTGTTCTTTAATTAAGTCGTAGTTAATTACTTCTTCGGTAACCGGGTGCTCTACTTGGATACGAGTATTCATTTCCATGAAATAGAAATTTCTGTGTTTATCCACTAAAAACTCAATGGTTCCTGCTCCTTCGTAATTTACAGCCTGTGCACCTTTAATTGCGGCATCTCCCATTTTTTTACGCAACTCAGGAGTCATAAATGGGGATGGTGATTCTTCTACTAATTTCTGATGGCGACGTTGTATAGAACAATCACGTTCAGAAAGGTGACATACTTTTCCGAATTGATCACCTACTACTTGAATTTCAATATGACGAGGATCTTCAATAAATTTTTCTAAATAAATACCATCATTTCCGAAGGCAGCACCTGCTTCTTGGCGAGCCGAATCCCAAGCGGGTTCAAACTCTTCGTCTTTCCAAACGATACGCATGCCTCTACCACCACCACCGGCAGTAGCTTTTAATATAATTGGGTATCCAATTTCGTTTGCTACTTTAAGTCCTTCTTTTACATCAGATAATAAACCATCTGATCCAGGAATAGTAGGTACACCGGCAGCTTTCATCGTATCTTTTGCGGAAGCTTTATCGCCCATCCCATTAATTTGCTCTGGAGTGGCACCAATAAATTTAATTCCGTAATCTCTACATATTTGAGAAAACTTTGCATTTTCTGAAAGGAATCCGTAACCCGGATGTATGGCGTCTGCATTCGTAATTTCTGCAGCAGAAATTAAATTGGGAATGCTTAAGTACGAGTCTTTGCTTGGTGCAGGACCAATACAAACCGCTTCATCTGCAAAGCGAACATGTAAACTATCTCTATCAGCAGCAGAATAAACCGCAACTGTTTTAATGCCCATTTCTTTGCAAGTTCTTATAATTCTCAAGGCAATTTCGCCTCGGTTTGCTATTAATATTTTTTTAAACATGAGTTTAAATTGAAGGTTAAAAAAATAATACGATGCTATTGAATTCTAAAAAAATTCAATTCAACAATTACATGGGTTCTACCAAGAATAATGGTTGGTCGTATTCTACGGGTGAAGCATTATCTACTAATATCTTCACAATTTTTCCTGATACTTCTGATTCGATTTCATTGAATAACTTCATCGCTTCTATGATGCAAACCACTTTACCTGTTCCAATTTCATCGCCTACATTTACAAACGAAGGTTTGTCTGGCGACGATGAACGGTAGAAGGTACCAATCATTGGAGATTTGATCGTAATTAGGTTTGAAGCCTCCGCTGCAGCAGGTGCTACTGGCGCATTTACTGGGGCTGCTGGCGCTGCTGCCGGAACTTGTTGAACTGGTGCCGCTACCGGAACCGTTGCGTTTACCACAACTGGCGCCGCGCCAGTTGCTTTAATCGTAATTTTAAAATCTTTACGGTCGATAGAAACCTCGCTTACGCCCGACTTAGCTACGAACTTTATCAGTTCTTGTATTTCTTTGATATCCATATCCATTTTTATTTTATATCATTAATTTATTTCTTCTCTAATTTAGCTTATTAGCATACTAGCACACTATCACACTAGCATACTAACTATCGTACGCCCATTTAATGTAAACAGAACCCCACGTGAATCCACCACCAAAAGCTGCTAAAATAATGTTATCGCCTTTGTGTAGTTTCTTCTCCCATTCCCACAAACATAATGGAATTGTTCCGTTAGTAGTATTTCCGTAACGATGTATATTTAACATTACTTTTTCAGGCCCTACTCCCATTCTGCTAGCAGTAGCATCAATTATTCGCTTATTCGCTTGGTGTGGCACTAGCCATGAAATATCATCAGCAGTTAAATTATTTCGTTCCATTATTTCCGCAGAAACATCTGCCATATTGGTTACGGCAAATTTAAATACCGACTGACCTTCTTGGTACACATAATGTTCTTTGGCCTCGATGGTTTCATGACTCGCAGGTTTTACAGAGCCTCCTGCTTTTTGATGTAAATGTACTCTACCCGAACCATCACTTTTTAAAATAGCATCTTGTATACCCATTCCTTCCATATTAGGCTCCAATAGAACAGCTCCTGCGCCATCTCCAAAAATAATACAAGTGGTTCGGTCTTCGTAATTAATTATCGACGACATTTTATCGCCGCCCACTACTACAACTTTTTTATAGGTTCCTGCCTCAATAAATTTTGCAGCAGTGTTTAATGCGTAGATAAAACCAGAACATGCAGCGTTTATATCAAAACTAAATGCATTACTTGCTCCAACTTTATCGGTAATAATATTTGCAGTAGCAGGAAATTGATAATCGGGGGTAGTGGTAGCACATATTAATAAATCAATTTCTGAGGCAGCTATTCCGCGTTTCGATAATAAACCTTTCACCGCTTCAGTACCCATGTCGGATGTTCCTTTGCCTTCGCCTTTCAGTATTCTTCTTTCTTGTATGCCTGTACGAGATTGGATCCACTCATCGGTTGTATCCACCATTTTTTCCAATTCAGCATTGGTAAGTATATACTCAGGAACATATCCGTTAACAGCAGTTATTGCTGCATGTATTTTCGTGTTACTCATTTGATAAAAAAATATCCCGCAATTTTTATTGCAGGATTAAATATAGATTTTTATTTAAAATTATTAATTAAAACGAGCCTTTATTTTTTCAGTTAATTGAGATTGCACCATTTCTTTACATAATTTTATCATGTTCTTGATAGCAATTTCAGTTGAAATACCATGCCCAACTACAACAGGAGCATTTACTCCTAAAACTGGGCTGCCACCATAATTCTCATAATTAAAACGATCGAAAAACTCATTCTTCAATCCATTTCCAATCGTTAAATCATGAAAACTCTCAGCTAATTTCAATACCACATTCCCTGTAAAACCATCGCATACGATTACATCGGCTTTATCATTGAATAAGTCTCTTCCTTCTATATTGCCGATAAAATTAATTTCTTCTGATGATTTAAAAAGTGGGTAAGTGGCTTGAGTTAATAAATTACCTTTTTCTTCTTCTTCCCCAATATTTAACAAGCCAACTTTTGGATTAGCGGCATTAAACACGGTTTCCATAAACATTGAACCTAATACTCCAAATTGCAATAACATTTCTGGTTTGCAATCAGCATTCGCGCCAACATCTAACATTACTCCAAAACCACCATGTTCTTTTGGAATATAGGTACAAATTGCAGGTCTGCTCATGCCCGGTATTGCTTTTACGCTAAACATAGAACCAACTAACATCGCTCCAGAGTTACCTGCACTTGCAAATGCATCAATTTTACCTTCTTTCAAAAGGTAAAATCCTATTGCTATACTCGATTTTTGTTTCTGGGTAAGGGCTTTTGCAGGGTGTTCACCCATTTCAATTACCTCATCTGTATGCACAAAGTCGAACTGATCTTCAGAAACAGATTGTTCTTGCAAAATAGTTTTCGCCTGTTGCTCGTCGCCAATTAACACAATACGACAATCAGATGGGAGTTCTTTATAAGCTAAAATTGCTCCTAAGACCGTGGCCTTGGGAGCAAAATCACCACCCATGATATCAATACCGATTCTCATGTGGATTGTTTTTTTAGTTAGCTGCGTTTTCTACGATCATCTTGCCTTTGTAGTACAAATTACCATCTACGGTATATGCACGATGTGGCATGTGAACAGTTCCAGTAGTTTGGCAAACTACCATCGCTGAAGCTTCTGCTTTATAATGAGTTCTTCTCTTGTCTCTTCTCGATTTCGAAATCTTTCTTTTAGGATGTGGCATGGCTCAATTATTTATTTCTATTATTAATTATCTCTTAACTTTTTCAAGGCTTCCCACCTTGGATCTATTATTGTTTCCGGTTTTTCTTCCGTTTGTTCAATTTCTTCTTCTTGTAAACTTAATTTCTTAAGTATGGCAAGTACTTCTGGATTACACCCCGATGTTCCATTCTCTAAATCTGGATGTACATGTATTAATGGAATCCCAACCACTATAAATTCGTATAAATAACTCGCAATGTTGATTTCATGCTCAGCTCTTGATAAGATTACTATCTCTTCTGTTTGCTCTTCATTCTCCTCTCCAAATTTAAAAATCAACCTTTCATTACTATGGAAAGGGTTTCTAAATTCTTCATTACAACGATCACAAGTTAATTCTACTTCTCCATACATCACAAAATCCAACACAAACATGGTTTCTTGTTTATTGAATTCCAAATTCACTGTTAAATCAGCTTTTTTAATTGGAGAATATTCAAAATCATTAAAGAACGAGTCTTCTATCTTAAAATCGAAAGTGTGTTTACCGTTCTTTAGACTGGTAAACGGGATTGAAAACAATTTCAGCCTGTTCATTTCTAAATTTTAAGAGCCTGCAAATGTATAAAAAATATTCTAAAAAGAAACGTTTTTTTTAAAATGCTATTCTCCTCTATCTCTAGACAACTTATGGATTTTCAGAGGGTTGGCGTTCAAATCCTCGAATTCAGCTCTTTTGCGCACAATATCAATTGCTTTATAAATAGATTCTCTAAAGGAAGATTCGTTTGCAATGTTCTTTCCAGCAATGTCATAACCTGTTCCATGAGCGGGCGAAGTTCTTATAAAAGGCAATCCTGCTGTAAAGTTCACCCCTTGGTCGTATGAGAGGCTTTTAAATGGAATTAAACCTTGGTCATGGTACATGGCCAGTACCGCATCAAATTGTTTGTATTGATGGTTTCCAAAGAATCCATCGGCAGAATAAGGCCCGAAAGTTATGATGCCTTTATGGTTTGCTTTTTCTATTGCAGGAATAATTGTTTTCTCCTCTTCATGCCCAATAGCACCAGAGTCGCCTGCATGTGGATTAAGCCCAAGAACAGCAATTTTAGGTTTTCTGATGCCAAAATCTTGCTTTAACGCGGTGTTTAATACTTCAAGCTTGTGTGTAATTTTTTCTTGAGTAATGGCATGTGCAACATCTTTTAAAGCTAAATGACCGGTTACGAAACCAATTTTTAAGTAATCGTTCACCATTAACATCATCGATTCTTTGGCTTCTGTTAATGATTGTAAGTATTCTGTATGTCCAGGGAATTCGAAACCGGCTTGTTTCACATTGTGTTTGTTGATAGGCAATGTTACTAATGCATCAATTTTACCTTCTTTTAAGTCTTTCGCTGCTTTTTCGAGTGCTAGGTATGAATATTTACCCGCGATTTCCGTTGAAATGCCCACTTCTACCTTCACATCATCTTGCCAACAATTAATTAAATTGGCTCTTTTTCCGTTCGCTTGATGAGCTTCGTTGATAATATTAAAGCTAAAATCTGCAATCCCTAACATTTTTCTATGGAAGGAAGTAATTCTTGATGAACCATAAACAATGATTGTGCATAGCTCCGATAGGCGAGTATCTACAACTGTTTTGAGGAGCACCTCCGTGCCTATCCCGTTAATATCACCTAAACTTATACCGATTTTTATTTTATCTTGATCCGACATGTTGTAATTCTATTTTCCAATATCGTCGCAAATTAACTAAAATTGTCAGTAATATTTAAAGATTGAATGCAAGTACGCGCAAAGAAACATTTAGGGCAACATTTCCTAACCGATAAAAAAATTGCTGAAAAGATAGTCGCAGGACTTGCTCCCAGTGATCAATTAAAAAATGTAATTGAAGTGGGTCCTGGTATGGGAATTTTAACCGACTTTTTAATTTTAGATGAAGGTGTAAATTTAAAAGTGGTAGATATCGACAAAGAATCGATCGCATTTTTAGAGAAAAAATACCCGTACCTGGCTGGTAAAATTATTTCTGGAGATTTCTTAAAACTCCCTTTAAACAAGCTGTTTGAGGAGGGTCAACAAATTAGCATCATCGGAAATTTCCCCTATAATATTTCGTCGCAAATATTATTTCATGCAATAGATTATGTAGAAGTTGTAGATGAAATAGTAGGGATGTTTCAAAAAGAAGTGGCAGAACGCATTGCATCAGCCCCAGGTTCCAAAGAATACGGAATTTTAAGCGTTTTATTACAAGCCTATTATAAAGTTGATTACATGTTTACCGTGCCACCTGGAGTTTTTAATCCTCCCCCGAAGGTAAAATCGGGTGTTATTAAGGCTGTTCGAAGAACCGATGATGTATTTAAAGGAGTAGATGAAAAAGTATTTAAAATAATAGTGAAGATGGGGTTCAATCAACGCAGAAAAACCTTGAGAAATGCTTTACGTTCAATGTTGCGCCCAGAGATTATTAACGAGCCCGTTTTTGATCTTAGAGCAGAACGATTGAGTGTGGATGATTTTGTAGAATTAACTAAATTAATTTCGAGTAAATGAAAATTTTAGCAATAGACGATGTTCATCATGTCTTTCATAAAAAAATGAAAGAATCTGGTCATGAAGTAATAGATAATTTTATTTTATCTAAGGAAGAGTTAATAGCCGAAATACCTTTATATGATGTACTCTTGGTCCGTTCTAAATTTTATATAGATAAAGAAATATTAGACGCGATGCCTAATAATTTTACGGTAGCAAGAGCAGGTGCTGGCACGGATAATATCGACGAAGAATATGCAAGAACAAAAAACATCAAACTTATAAATGCTCCGGAGGGAAATAGAGATGCAGTGGCAGAACATGCAATAGGATTATTATTAAATTTAGTTAGAAATATAAACAAATCCGACAGAGAAATAAGAGATAAAATTTGGTTGAGAGAAGAGAACAGGGGTTTCGAATTAAAAGGAAAAACAATTGGGATTATTGGGTATGGAAATACTGGGAAAAGTTTAGCTAAAAAACTTTCTGGTTTTGAGATGAATGTGATAGCCTACGACAAGTACTTGTCTGATTTTTCAGACGCCTATGTTAAAGAAGTGTCTATAAATACCTTAAAAGAACAGTCGGACATCATTAGCTTACACATCCCCCTTTCGTCAGAAACAAGTCACATGATTAATCGTCACTTTTTTGATACACTATCAAAAAAGCCCATTTTAATAAACACATCAAGGGGGAAAGTCATCAAAACGTCAGATTTAGTAGAAGCATTAAAAGTTGGCAAAGTATTGGGGGCCTGCTTAGATGTTCTCGAAGACGAAAGGATTAATTCTTTAGAAACTGATGATAATGAGTGGTATAAAGAGTTGGTTAATGCAAATAATGTGATTTTGAGCAGTCACATAGCCGGATGGACCTATGAATCGTATGAAAAGATTTCGGAGGTCTTAGTCCAAAAATTGCTTTTAGGCACATTAAACGCATAAGTTGCTGAAAACGAAAATTATATAGAAATCGTATTTCGAATATTTAATGAAAGTGTAACATTTATCTTACTTTTATTTGGAAATAACGTTTTTTAACAATTATCTTTATGATTATTAAAATTTAAAAACCCTTAGATCAATATTTATGATGAGAAAGTTCTACGCATTCTTACTCTTGTTATCTATTGCCTACAGTGGTTCTTTGTTTGCACAGAGTGGTGCAGGAGAATTACGAGGTAAAGTACAAGACGCAAAGACAAAGGAAGGGATTCCGTTCGCAGCGGTAATTGTTGAACAGTCTGGTTCGCAAATAGCGGCACAACAAACGGATTTTGATGGTAATTTTGTCATCAAACCTATTCCCCCAGGCAAGTACGATGTACGAGTTAAAATCATTGGTTACAACGATCGTTTAATCAATGGTTTGATTATTACATCAAACAAACAAACCTATCAAAACTTTGATATGGCGGCAAGTGTGAAAAACATCGCAGAGGTTACCGTTTCCGATTATGCTAAACCATTAATCGAAATTGACAATACTGTTGCAGGTGGAAGTTTGAACGCTGCCGAAATTGTGAAGCTCCCTACTCGTAACATCAACTCATTAGTATCTACCACTGCGGGTGTATACCAAGCAGATGAAGGTGCCGCATTGAGTGTGAAAGGTTCTCGTACAGATGCCAACGATTATTACATTGACGGTGTCAAAGTAAGAGGAGTAACAAACTTGCCTCAAGGCGCGATTGAACAAATTACAGTTATTACAGGTGGTGTACCCGCACAATATGGTGATGCTACAGGTGGTATCGTAACCATTACTACTAAAGGTCCTTCGAAAAAATTTAACGGTGGATTTGAAGCAGTAACCTCTGAGTTTTTAGATGGATATGGTTATAACTTAGTGAGTGGAAACGTAAGCGGTCCTTTGTTGATGAAAGATAAAGGCACAGATAATCCTACACCACTAATTGGATATTTTGCCTCAATCGAGTTAGAATCTCGCAGAGATCAAGACCCTTCATACGTTGGAGCATACAAAGGCAAGGATAGTTATGTAGATGCAATTCGTGCAAATCCTACCCAGCTCTCTACCATACCAGGCCCTTCTACAAACAGAAGCGGAATTGTTAGAGTTCCAACAGCATTTTATGCAAGAGCCTCTGATTTAGAAAAACAAACAGCACAAGACGATAATGAAAATAGAAATTTAAACTTCAGTACAAGGCTTGATTTCCAACCTAGTTTGAATAACACTTTTGCCCTAGGTTTAAGTGGTTCGTCTCAACGTCAAAGGGTATTTAACAGAAACAACATGTTATTTAACTCGGAAAATAATGGTTTATTTACTCGTAATAACTTTAGAATTTTTGGTCGTTACACCCAGAAATTTAATCAATCAGGCGACGATTCTAAATCATTGCTAAAAAATGCGTATTATACCATTCAAGCTGATTTTTCACGCGACAATAGTGTTCAACAAGACATTAATCACAGAAATAGATTTTTTGAATACGGTCATGTAGGTAATTTTACTACTGATAGAAGATTCTTTAGAGGAATTTCTGATGCAAATGGTGATAATGTGCTTGATACTTTGATGGGTTCTGATGGTAAAAGATATACTGTTTCGAACTTAGCATTTACAAGTACAGGGGGTAAAGTGGACTCTGGATTAACCTTTACAGCAGGTTCATTGAATCCGTATATTACACAGTACAATACAAACCTAATTAATTACATAAACGATCAAGAGTCGTTGGCTGGCACAGATTTATTTACTTATAGCAACGTATCTAGCTTTACAGCTTTAACTGGTATCGCAAATGGTGGAACGCCACAACAAATTTATGGTGGTTTATTCAATGTGCCAGGCACGATTTCAAACGTATACGATGTCAATAATAGAGATCAGTACAGAATTACAGCAATGGCATCAGCCGATTTAAAAGGTCATGCTATTCAAATTGGTATTGAATACGAACAAAGAATCGAAAGCAGATTCAGAATGAATCCAAGAGGTTTATGGACAATTATGCGTCAACAGCAAAATGCATATTTAAAATTAGATCAATCTGCTATTGATTTTGATAATATGACATTAGATGTTACTAATCCTACAGTAACATTAATTAATGACAATACTTTTGCATTAGCAACTCAAAATACATACAACGATGCGACTACATTATTTGCTCAAAATATCCGTACGAAATTAGGGCTAAACCCTGGAGACTTTGTTGATATAGATGCATATGATCCTAGTACATTTAGTTTAGATATGTTCAGTGCAACTAACTTATTAGACTTATTTAACCCATCTGGTTTATCTTACACTTATAATGGCTACACTTTTGACGGAAAAAAATCAAATGACAACGTAACAATGGAGGATTTCTTGAATTCAGACAATGTTAATACAAGGCCAGTTGGTGCATTCCGTCCAATCTATACTGCAGGTTATATACAAGATAAATTTACTTTCAAAGACATCGTATTTAACTTAGGTGTACGTGTGGATCGTTTTGATGCTAACCAGCAAGTACTAAAAGATAAATACTCGTTGTACGAAACTCGTACAGCTGGTGAATTAGCTTCTCGTCCGTCAAACATTCCATCAGACGCAACGGTATATGTTGATGATCCGAGTTCGTCAGCTAACATTAGAGGTTACCGCTCTGGTGATGTGTTTTACGATGCAGAAGGTAACATCGTTCAAGATTTTAATGAAATTAGAAGTTTATCAACAGGTCGACCTACACCTTGGTTAGCGAGTTCGGCATTAGATTCTTCAAATAATCCAGTATTAACTACTGGTGCATTTAAAGATTACGAGCCGCAAACACAAATTATGCCTCGTATTGCGTTTTCGTTCCCGATATCTGACGTAGCTAGTTTCTTTGCTAACTATGACGTATTAACACAACGCCCACGTACAAATGTGTTTTCTAACCCAATAACTTACTACTTGCAATCATTAGGCCGTCAAGGACAAGTAATTATTAGTCCTGATTTAAAACCTGAGAGAACGATCAATTATCAATTCGGATTCAAGCAAAAAGTAGGCAATTCATCGGCAATTACTTTAACTGCATTTTACAAGGAGTTAAAAGATAACTTCCAACAAGTACAAATTCAAACTGCGTATCCTACCTCATATTTAACGTATGAAAACAGAGACTTTGGTACCATCAAAGGATTTACCTTACAGTATGATTTAAGAAGAACTAATAACATTCAAGTAAACGCAGCCTATACATTGCAATTTGCAAATGGAACGGGTTCTGATATAAACTCAGCAGCTAACTTAATTTCTAGTGGTGAGTCTGAGCCAATACGTATTGCATTGCCTTTGGATTATGACCAAAGACATACCATTGTAACTACGATCGATTACCGTTACGGTTCTGGAACATCTTATACTGGTCCTGCAAACTTGCAAAAAGTATTAGAGAACGTTGGTATCAACTTTATTTTCAGAGCAGGTTCTGGTACACCTTACTCAAGAATCTCACAAAATATTGTTCAAAATATCTTAGCTGCAGATGATACTCGTTTCAGAAGATTAATTGGAGAGATTAATGGATCGCGCTTACCTTGGCAGTACAATTTAGACTTACGTTTGGATAAAGACATTACGTTAACATCTAAAAATGCTGAAGGTAAAGGGAAAAATACAACGTTAAACGTTTATTTGTTAGTTCAAAACGTATTTAACACGGAACGTATTGCAAATGTATATCCTGCTACAGGATTGCCAGATGATGATGGCTTCTTAGCTTCCACACAATCTGTAGATTTCTTAAACGGAATTGGAACTGCTGGGGATATTGATTCATACATCGACTTATATAAAATTAGAGTAAATGATCCTAACAACTTCCGTTTACCTAGAGTAATAAGATTAGGTGCTATTTATAACTTCTAATGGAAAGGAAAAAGAAAATGAGAAAATATATAAATAAAGGTTTATTAGTAGCTACAATCGGTACGATTGTTATGCTTCTTAGCTCAGGATCTTCGTTTGCTAGGTATTATACTGGCAAATTAGGGCCAAAGCCAAATTCTTCTGTTATGAAAGTAGCAGCAGGTTGCGATCCACCAAGCTCACAAATAGATTTAGCGATAAACAACGTTAGAACAAAACTATTTAACGGTGGTGATATGTGGTGGGATTTATTTGGTACAAGAAATGCAGCTTATGAAATACCAAAAGTAGAAGCAGGCCAAAGAAGCGTACACGCGTCTTTTGCATCGGCTTTATGGTTTGGTGGAATAGATGACGGTGGTCAGTTAAAAACGGCTGGACAAACATACCGTCAAAGAGGTTTAGATTTTTGGCCAGGTCCATTAGATACATCTACCTCTGAGATTGATAAAGACGATTGTACTTTTTGGGATAAACAATACAGTGTTTTACAAAAAGAAATTATTGAATTTAAAGGTGGAGCAGAAGCAACCGCATCAATTTTAAATTGGCCAGGAAACGGTGATGCAAGTAGAGGAGAGACTCAATATTTAGCACCTTTCCATGATGCTGACGGTGACGGCTTTTATTTGCCTGCAAATGGAGATTATCCTACTTTAGATCCACGAGTGCTTGGTGCACGCCCAGATCAAATGATTTGGTGGGTATATAATGATAAAGGGAATACTCATACAGCATACCCTGGGGGAGAGCCAATTGGCTTAGAAATTCAGACAACCGCTTTTGCGTTTTCAACTTCAAATGAGATTAACAACATGACCTTTTACAAGTATCGTGTTGCAAATAGAGCGTCGTCTCCATTATATTCTACGTATTTCGGAGTATTTACCGATTCAGATTTAGGTGGTGCAGACGATGATTATGTAGGGTGTAACATGGCAGAGGTAGATCCAGATGGCGCAGGTCCATTATCTGCAAAGCCTAGAAGCTTTGCTTATACTTATAATGCAGATGCTGTTGATGAGGACGGTGCATCTCCAGGTTACGGATCTACGCCACCAATTTTTGGTATAGATTATTTTAGAGGACCAAAGGATGAGAATGGCAATGAACTACCAATGTCAACATTCATTTTATTTACAAATCAAGGACAACAAGGTATTGATGCAGACCCTAGAGATGCCATAGAATTATACAGATATTTGCAAGGTTTCTGGGCTGATGGTCAACCGTTAACATATGGTACACCATCGGGTAGAGGTGGTGCTGATCCATGTAAATATGCATTCCCTGGGTTAACCGACCCTGATGGAAGACCCAATTGGGTTGAAACCCAATCACCTGGTGATAGAAGGATGGTTCAATCATCTGGTCCTTTCACTTTACAACCGGGAGCGGTAAATGAGGTAATTCTAGGTGCAGTATGGGCTAGAGCTAGTACTGGTGATCAGTTTGCATCTATTGCCGCTGGTATTGTTGCAGATGATAAAGCACAGATATTATTTGATAACGACTTTAAATTAGCGAATGGTCCGGATCCGGTTACAGCGGTATTAATACCAGGTAATCAAACCATTACCATCTCTTTACAGAATACGGATAAAACAGAGAAATATAGCCTTAATGAGTTAGATAACGAAGATCTTAGTATTTATAATTATAAATTCCAAGGTTACAGAATTTATCAATTAAAAGATGGTACTGTATCTGCTTCTCAAATAAATGATATCAACAATGCTATCGAAATAGCACAAGTTGATATACAAGATGGAATATCTACTATCATTAACAAAACTTTTGACCCCCTAGTTCAAAATACTCAAGCAGCTATTATGGTGGAGGGAGAGAACAAAGGAATTAAACATAATTTTGAAGTGATTACGGATGCTTTTTCAACTTCTTTTGATTCTAGGTTAGTAAATGGAAAGACATATTATTTTTTAGTAATTCCATACGCATATTCAGCATCTGCTAAGTCTACTAAATATTTACCAAGTAGAACTTCTACCAATGTTGTAAATGTAACTGTTGGAAGACAAGTGATTAACGGATTGATAAACGGAGAATACGAGACTTCAGTATCTTTAACTAAAAATGATGGTGCTGGTAATGGCGGTCAAAATTTAGAGCTAACGCCAGAATCTGAAGCGGCTATTATTGCAAACTCAACCTCAGTGCCAGTTAGTTACACTTCAGGAAATGGTCCTGTTTTCTTAAAAGTATTCGACCCTTCGAAAATTCAGAAACGTAACTATATAATTAAGTTTACGCCTAATATGAAATCGTATGAGTTGAGAGATGCAGATACCGATTCTTTATTGATGATTTCTGATACAACTTATGATGCCAACAATACTTTAACTCCAAATGAGCAAATTGCTGAAGAAAGAATTTTTAGAACTTTACCAAATGGATCAAGAGTATTACAGTCTAGAACTTCACTAGGCTTCTACATTGTGGTAGATAATACGAAAGGAAAACCAGGACAGGCAAGTGCAATTGAACTAGAAAACAATTGCTTTTTAGGTGCTTCGTTGGAATTTAAAGACCCTACAAAGCCATGGTATAGTGGATTTAGTGGTAAAACAGCCTTTTCGGGTACCATTTTAGGTTGGTTGAACAGTGCGGATCCTTCTAATGACCCTAACGATGCGTATGGCAATGTGTTGGGTGCTACTTGGGCTCCATACAAACTTACAAGATCTTTAAGCAGTGAGAATGCTCGATCTACCCCATTGTTAGATCCAGCATCTAAAAATGCTACGAACTCAAAATTTGACTCAGTAGGTAGTTATGATATTGTATTTACAAATGATCAAACTAAATGGTCGGATTGTGTGGTTTTAGAAGCAGGTTTGGGTACCGGTGCTGAAGCAAATACAGAAGGTGCTCAGAAACGATTAAATTTACGTAAAGCGGATATAGGTTTTGGTGTTGGTAGAGCTAAATTCCCAGGGTATGCAATTAATTTGGAAACAGGGGAAAGGGTAAATATTTTCTTTACTGAGGCATCAAATCTTTCTGCTGAAAATGGAAACGATATGATTTGGAATCCAACATCTAATCAAGATTTTTACAATAAGGGAGGTCGCCATTTTATTTATGTAACACGTAGAAAGTATGATAAGTGTGATGAGATACATAGCATCTTATCTGCTAATATAGATAACCCTGGAAATGCTGCTAAGTATAAAGTATTTAGCATGGTTGACTGGGTGAATGTTCCGGTTTTAAAAGCTGGACAGACCTTATTATCTACAGATGTAAAGGTTAAATTAAGAGTTTCGAAGCCTTATTACACGAATGTATCAACAGGTTCAAATGGTGGTTTCCCATCGTTTAGTTTCAATGATAAAAATGTAATTAAAGGGGCAACAAATGAAGAAGCATTAAATAAAAAATTGGCATTGGAATTAATTAACATTGTTCCTAATCCATATTATGCTTACTCTAGTTACGAACCAGATAGAAATGATTATCGTGTAAGAATAACGAATTTGCCTGCACGATCTACAGTTACTATTTATACCACAAATGGAATTTTAGTAAGAAGGTTCATAAAATCAGATCCTCTACAAACATTTGTTGAGTGGGATCTAAGAAATTCGAACAGAATTCCGATTGCAACTGGTGTATATATAGTTCACATTGATTGTCCTGGTGTTGGTGAAAAAACACTTAAATGGATGGGTGTAATGAGACCAGTAGATTTCACAAACTTCTAAGCTTAACATAAATAACTATGGATATGAAAAAACTTTATAGAATTACATATATATCTGTTCTTGCCGCACTTCTACCAGCAACATTAATTGCCGGTAATGGTGAAAGAGCTGGAACAGGAGGCGCAAATGAGTTGCTAATAAACCCATGGGCTAGAAGTGCTGGTTTTGGTGGATTTAACAGCTCTAACGCTAGAGGAGTAGAAGCCTTAAACTTAAATATTGGTGGACTTGCTTATACTAAAAAAACAGAAGTTGTTTTTTCTCGTAGCCAATGGCTTAAAGGGTCGGATGTTAACATCAACGCATTCGGTATGAGTCAAAGGGTTTCTGAGAGTGGAGTATTAGGAGTATCAATTTTCTCAATGAACTTTGGAGATATTGATGTGACTACAAACGACAGACCAGAAGGGGGAATAGGGAAATTCTCTCCACAGTTAATAAATTTTGCAGTTGCATATTCTAAAGAATTCTCGAATAGCATTCGAGGAGGTGTTGCAATTAGAGGAATACAGCAATCTATAGCTGATTTACGAGCAAACGGTTTTGCCTTAGATGCAGGTAT
>JBILKW010000009.1:0-25250 GCA_044376465.1 Sphingobacteriales bacterium
TTTACAATAATGGTTCCGCCGCCAATGTTTAATGTTCCGGATACGGTTAAGGTTTTATTTCCACCACCTGTACTTCCTAGAGTTAATGTATTTGCATTACTCGTTAAGGTTCCACCTGCATTAACGGTTACGTTGTTTGCCGAATATGGCGGTGTACCACCTGCAGTTGTAACTGTATGTGTGTTTGCAATGATCACATTATCTGAAGAGGTAGGTACTGTGTTTGAGTTCCAAGTACTTGTGTTTCCCCAATCGCCTGTAGCAATAGAGGAAATTACGCCAAAAATATTAGTATTGTTCCCTGAAATAAAAACAGGATTTGCTGTGATGTCGCTTATTGATGTAATGCCAGGCTTAGTTGCGGTAAAATCTGGTGAACTGCCAGAACCCGTAGAGTTTCCACCAGGTATTGATGATGTTTCATTTGTTAAACGCAAGTTGGCCACAGTGCTTGTGCCAATCATATTTGTACCTTGAGCTTGTACACTAATCGTACCTGAACTTAGAGTCGGAGCAACAGGGGTTGTAATTGTCCAAAATCCATTAGACCTTCTGTTCACAACAATGGTATTATCTGTATAATCAGTAACGGTACTTAATCCGACATTATTGGTGTGTGAAACTGCAAATACTCCTCCGCTACCAGAAAAACTGGTTGCTAAACTAGGGAAAATATGAACAAATCTTCCTTCGCTTGTGCTTGTGCCAATTGGGAATCTACTGCTAGTGCCAGCTGAAGTTGGTGCTCCACTCGTACCATACCATCTTGCAAATGCTCCTGTTGTAGGCACGACAAATCCTGCTGTATATGTTAACGTTCCCACTGCCGATGCACTTGTTCCTAATGTTAAAACGTTAGCTCCAATCAAAATATTCCCAGAGGTCATGGTTAATGTTCCTCCAACTGCTCTGTTAAATGGAATGGTTAGACCTGCGCTGTTGTTTACTGTTAAACTAAATGGACCGTTTGTGCTAGGAAACTCAACAGAAGTAGCAGTTTGTGCGGTGCTTCCGCTATAAATTAATACACCACTTGTACCATATATAATTGTGCCGTTAATTGCACCATTTAACATTGTAATAGCTGCGGCAGTATTTAAGGTTAAGGTTCCAGTTCCATCACCAATATTTACTCCTGCAGCATTATTAATTCTATACCCGATGTCATTCGTTAAACTGAATGTTGTTGGAATACTTTGCACAGTGCTGCCATTTAATTCAAATGAATTGGTAGTGCCTGAACTTCCTTCCGTAATAGTTCCTCCGTTGTAGGTTAATGCCCCTGATACTCGTATAACACTATTTCCTGAGCTACTGTTAAAGTTTAACGTTCCGCCATTGTGAATATAATTTACACATACTATTATGCCTGCCGAACTTGTTGTTGATAGTGCAAGTGAACCCCCTAAAGATCCAGTACTTTGCATTGTAAAAGTTCCTGTAGATGTAACGGTGTTTGCTCCAAAACTAGCTACTACGTTTGTTTGATTTGGACAATTCCAAGTGATATTTCCGAAGGTTTGCGAAATTCCACTTGGTGAAGTAGTGTTTGTTGTATATCCAATAAACTCTGTAGTAGATGCTCCATTCCAGCTAGCTGTAGGGATAGTACCAGCAGAAGTTGTAAAGTTATGTTGGTATTTAGCTCCAGAACTAAAAGTTAAGTTTGAAGCGGAAGATGTTATGGTTCCTGCATTTTTAATTACACCACCGTTGCCTACTGTAGTAGTTGAGTTTGTGGCATTATAAGTTCTAGAAGCTAATATTTCAAGTGTACCGTCAATTTGAGAAGTAGTGGAGCTGCTAAATGCAATCGTTAATGAATTGGTAGGTCCACCAATAGTTAAACTACTACCTGCTGGTATGGTTAAATCATCACCCGTTCCACCGTTAATAGTAATCGTTGCGGTAGCTGCAGATTCAAAGCTTACGTTTGTATTATTTGATAATTCAATTTTTCCAATGGTTTCGCTTGTTATACCAGTTGCTTTGTAAGTACCACCATTTGAAAATTGTAAAATATCTCCAGGGTCAGGACTTGTTCTATTGGGAGTCCAGTTGGTGGCTGTTGTATATACAGCATCTGAAGTTTGGTTCCAAACATATGTTTGAGCACCAGCAAAAGTTCTGCCTGTAAAATCTGTTGAATTTAATGGCATCACAACACTTGTCAAACCCGTTAAGTTAGACATGCTCGTGGTGCTTGGGGTACTTCCAATAGAAGTCCATGTACTTGCATTACGTGCAAATAAGCGCATGTTAGTGTTTGAACCTGTAACATCACCCGATTGATATGTAAATGTTGCGGTATAAGTATAAGATGTTGCACCTGTTTCTGTAAACGACCAATATCGTGTTAAGAAATCATTCGAAGATGCATCATCAGGATGTTTGCCATCCGTTACTTTAACACCAATTGTACTACTGGTACCCCCAAAAGCAGTTAGGTTAAGGCTAACTGGCGATGCTTCGTCGGTGTCTGCAATATCTCCTAATGGAAAAGTTGTAGTACCAATTCCTGTTACTACTTTTTTTAGTTCACCGGTACCATTTGTTGCGATGAAATTTGTTGCACTTGCCGTTCCTGATATTGTACTTGTAACAGTTAGGCTACTATTTCCTAAAGTTAAAACTCCTGCAGTTTGAGTATGTGTACCCGTTAGTGTGCGGCTGCCAAGACTTGCCATGTTAACTCTGTTGTTTGGAGCAGCACCTGTATTATTGATTACTAAATTAGACGGGCCTGAAGTATTAGGAAACACGGAACTTGTTATGGTTTGGTTTCCTGTTCCATTATAGGTTAGGGTAGTAGTGCCTGTATAAGTAATTGTTCCACCATTTATAGGATCAGAGGCTGTTGAACTAATAATTAAGCCTGTGCCAGTTGTAATTGGCAGAGTGCCTGTTAAGTTTATACCAGAGTTATTGTTAATTCTAAATGTAAATGTATTTGAAATAGTACCAAGGGTTACATTCTGAGTAGTATTTCCATTAAATTCAATTGTATTAGAGGTACCTGTTCCTGTTTCAGTAATTGTGCCAGCACCTTGGTTAAATGTTCCAGTAACTTTAAGTGTACAAACACCTGAGCCAGATGAGAAATCTAGGGTTCCTCCACTCATTGCAAAACCGCCCGCATTTATGGTATTACCAGTACCTGTACTTGCAAATCTTAAAGAACCAGAAGTTCCAGTACTAGATATCGTTAAGGTACCGGCAATATTTATTGTAGAGGTGGATAATGCAAGGTTAATCGCACTACTTCCTTGATTTGTACAATTCCATGTAAGGTTTCCTAAAGTAGAACTAGTTAATCCACTTGGAGCTGTAGTAGTGGTAAGACCTGAGATAACAACATTTGAATTTGCATCATAAGTAGCTGTTGGAATAGTTCCGCCCGCAGTAAACAAATGGTTATAAGTAGCACCCGAAGCAAAATTCAAAGTAGGTGAAGAACTAGTAATTACACTTGTTGGACCATTATTTATTATTCCAGAACTTGCAACAGTTACCACAGTTGTAGAAATCCCCGTTGTATTTAAAATATTATTCGCATTACCAGACAAAGTAAGTGTACCTGCAATATTACCTGTCTGATTCCCAGAGGTTGAAAAAGCAATGGTTACGGGGTTTGTAGCATTGGTTAAATTCAATGTGCATCCTGAAGGTAAATCTAAATCTGTACCCGGCCCGCCAGTGATGCTAATTGTACGTGTTGTAGTACCACTAGATTGAAGTGAAACGGTTGTATTCTCTGTTATTTTTAAAGCGCCAATGGATTCGCTTGCTGATATTGAAATAGTGGTAGAGGCGCCGGCTGTGGTTCCATCACCGTCTATAGTTAACACATCTGTTGTCGCAGGTACTGTACGAGCTGTTCCTGTTCCATCTGCCAAAGTATTCCAATTGGTTCCGGTATTCCAATCGCCTGTTGCTGTACCTACCCAAAAATAAGAGGTTCCGTTTGTAGTAGCCTGTGTTCCATCTAACCCAGCGCTTAATGATACTTCAGAGCCAATTGAAATAACTCTCCATTGATAAGTGGTTCCGGATTGTAAGCCAGTGGTGCCAGAACCTGAATACGTAACAGTGTTTACTCCAGAAACAGAACCAACGGTTGTGTAATTTACTCCATCATTAGATCGCTGAATAATATAGCCCGAAATATTTGTGGTTGGACTTGCTGCAGTCCAATTTAATACCATTGATGAAGAGGTAACAGAACTAAAAGTTAATGAACTTGGTGCCGCTAATGTACCTGCAGTTGGAGTGTATTTGTATATTCTCCTTGAACCATCTGTTGAACTGTTTAAGTTTGTAATTGCTCCTACGCTTGAAGTTGGATTTGCAGTGAATGTTCCAGTAGTAGTGGAACTATTATTAGAAATAGTAACGTAAGCAAAATTATTAGCAGTGGAATTTGTTGCAAAACCAATTGTTGGACTAATCGAACCAGCGCCCGATGCACTAATTCTCGATACAGTCATCGCTCCATAAACAAATTCTAGTACGTTGCTAGTTTCATATAATCTACATTGATAGGTTCCGTCGCTACTTGTAGCATCATAATAAATACTCATGTTTAAAAATTCTATCACTAAGCAACGATTTGGTGCAGTTCCAATTACCTTAAAATGGACTTTGCCAGAGGAACCTGTTTGTAAATCGCCTGCAAAAGGTGCAATTAATGGTGTGGTAGTCGTTCCACCTGATGGAGAGTATACAGATGTAGAAAACGCTGTTGAGCCTAGCCCTACCAGACCGTTTGCTCCAGCCGTAAATTGCGAATACGCGTTACCCATTAATATGAAATTAAAACCAATGCTATTCGCTGTGGAAACAGTTTGGTCAGTAGCAGCGGCTACAAGTTGAGTTGTACCTGTACTCATATCTACTGCGTTGCCATTTGCATCTAAAGCAAGTGATCCATTTGTTGCAGTACTAAAAGTATAGTTTGCAGTACTCGCTTGAGCATTTACTCTTTCTATTGAAAGAAAGGAAGTTATTAAGGTTACAATTACGTAACTAATGTTGAGTAAATTTTTCATGAAGGCTTAGATTTTTACAAACCAATTTAGGTGGTTCAGTTCAATTTAACAAATTGGCAACTAATATTTTATTAAAAATTAGACAGTTTTAATTTTTTTCTTGTGATTACCTTTCCCCGGAATGGTTAATTATTATTTTGGAACAGAGTTTGTTATATTGTATAAAATACAATTTTAGCAACATACAATATATCTTTTGATTTAAAAGCCTACGTTCTAGATAATTTGAATCTTGTTTTTTTTAATGTAATTAATTTCTATCATTGTGTAATGAGCTTATTAGTAGCAAAATTCAAATTAGTTTCGAAAATCGTACTTTATTGCATGTTGTTTGCTGTTACCTCTTGTTGTGCTAAATTTAAAAAAAATAATACCCACCAAATTCTAATTCAAGCCTGCCCAGAAGAGTGGATTAAGAATAAAATGCCCAGTCCTCCAATTAAGGAAGCTTCGGAGTATTTTATTTATCAAGGGAACAGGAGGGAGCTAAAGGAATTCGATTTAGAATGGATTAAAATAAACTGTAATATAAAACCTCAAATTGTACAATAAATTTATCTCTATAAAACTAACAAAATGAAAAAAACAATTTTCAAAATCACGGCACTTACTTTTATTAGTGCAGCAATCTGTACACAGCTAGCGTTTGCGGGCAACCCTAATGCCCCTGTGGTTAAGAAAAAATCAACTTTCGAATTAGCTAAAAACGTAACTGCTAAAGATTACATGGCTAAAACAGTGGTTATAAAAATAGATCCTTCAAAAAAAACAAGTTTAGGTAAGCAATCAATTGGAATTCCCGAATTACAATCGGTTTTTGAAAAAATTGGAGCAAACAAAATTTACTCTATGTTTCCAAATGCTATAAAAGCAGAAAGCAGAATGCCCGACGGTTCTGAAAGCCCTGATATTTCTACTATCTACAAAGTTCAATACACAGCAAATATTTCTGTAGTTGAGGTAATTAATGAATTGTTAAAAAATGAGTCTGTTATATATGCAGAACCATCATACATTTATTACGTAAATTACCGCCCGAACGATCCCGATACATTAAGTCCGAAAAATTATTATCAAAAAATAATTAAAGCATATGAAGCATGGGACGTAAGTAAAGGAGATACCAATGTTGTAATTGGAATTATAGATACAGGGGGCGATTTAGACCACCCAGATTTAGCGGCGAATGTTAAAAGGAATTACTCAGATCCAGTAAATGGAATTGATGATGATGCCGATGGGTACATTGATAATTTTGAAGGTTGGGATTTTGTGGGGCCCACATCGGCAAACTTTACTCCTGATGGCGATCCTAGTATAAAACCTGGTGGAAATGATCACGGAGTTCATGTTGGTGGCGATGCTTCAGCAGTTGCAGATAATGGTGTAGGTATTGCTGGTGTTGGTTTTAAATCAAAATTACTTTTTGTTAAATGTACACCAGATGCCAATGAAAATGCAATTTATACAGGGTATGAAGGCATTGTTTATGCCGCAGATCATGGTGCTTCTGTAATCAATTGCTCTTGGGGCGGTCAAGGGGGAGGTTCATTAGGTCAAGATGTAATTAACTATGCAATTTCTAAAAATGCATTAGTAGTTGCTGCTGCAGGAAACAGTTCGGCAGATAGCTATGATTATTTCCCAACTTCTTACAAAGGAGTATTATCAGTGGCTTCAACACAAAGTTCTGATCGTCGTTCGGGTTTTTCTAACTTTGGTTACAGTGTAGATGTTTCTGCGCCTGGATCTGGAATTTATAGTACTGTTTATAATAATAGTTATGCTTCTTATGATGGTACTTCTATGGCTTCGCCTATTGCTGCTGGTGCGGCAGCCCTAGTAAAAGCTCATTTTCCAAATTATAATGCTATTCAAGTAGGCGAGCAATTACGCGTAACTTGTGATGACATTACTTCAAAAAATAGTGGTTCTTATAGAGATAAATTGGGGAAAGGACGTATAAATGTTTATAAGGCATTAACTCTTAGTTCGCCGTCTATTAGAGCAACTAATTTATCATTTGGAAATGCTGCTTTTTTACCTGGCGATACTGTTTACTTAGCGCTAGAATTGATAAACTATCTAGCATCAACTACGAATTTAAATGTAGCTTTCAGTACAATTTCTGCTAACATTACGGCTGTTGGGAACCCAGTAAATCTTGGTACTTTGGGAACAAATCAAAAATCTACAATCACAGGATTTAAATTTTTTATAAAACCTACTGCTGCAGAAAATGAAGTAGTAACCTTAAAATTAGTATATTCTGATGGTGCCAACTATACAGATTTCGAATACATAAACGTAACTGTTAATGTTTCATCATTAAATATTAATGTAAATCAAATTACAAGTACTGCAACTGGAAATGGTAGAGTAGGGTACAGAAATGGTGATGCAACTGGAGGCTTAGGAGTTACTTACAAAGGAATGAATATGTTATATGAAGCTTCTTTCTTAGTAGGAGTTTCGGCTACTCAAGTATCTAACAACGCTCGTTCTCAAACAGCAACACCCGATGAACATTTTGTTTCTACTTCTAGAATCAAATTAAATTCAGCAGCTGGCGTTGATCATTTTTCTTCAGGAGCTTTTAGTGATGCAAATAATTTAACTCCAATTAATATCTCTGTTAAGCATCGTCAATTAGCTTGGGCTACTGCACCAGACGATAAATACTTTATTGTAGAGTATAAAATCAAAAACAATTCGGGTGTAAACATTCCAAGTTTATTTGCTGGTATGTTTTACGATTGGGACATTGCCTCTGCTGCAAATAATAAAATTGAATACGATGCTACACTACGCATGGGTTACGCTTCTACATTTGTAAGTACAGATCCAATGGCTGCAGTTAAAATATTATCAACCACAGCAAACCCGTTATATTATGGCCAATCTCACTCAGTGCCTGGCGACCCTCAAGAAGGTGGTTACTCCACTGCAGAAAAATTTACAACTCTATCTAGCGGAATTGTAAACCCAACTTACGGAACTACAGGAACAGGTATAGATGCTATGTACACTATTGGCTCTGGCCCTTATGCAGTAAATGCCGACCAAGAAATTACTTTAGCATTGGCAATTATTGCAGGTGATAATTTAGCAGATTTACAAGCAAGTGCAGCTGCTGCTCAGTTAAAATATGATCAATTTGTTACTGCTTTAGGTATTAATAACGACAAAGCAAATGTAAATGCATTTGTTTATCCTAATCCTTCTAACGGTAGCATGACAATAGTTATTCCGGCAGAAACAAATTATGCAATTGTTGAACTTACAGATGCTTTAGGAAGATTAATATACACAAGCACCAGTGATGTTTTAACAGATACATTCAATTTGTCGAATTTAAATTTAACGAATGGCATGTATACTGTTACTGTTAAAACAGCAGATGCTAATTATGTGAATAAAGTTGTTATTAGTCGTTAGTCTTTAGAGATTAGTCATTAGACTTTAGTCGTTAGTTGAACCTTTTCTAACGACTAAAGACTAATGACTAATATCTATTTTACATATTAAAACAAACTCTACACCTTGGTTCGTAGCTTTCTTTCTCTCCCAATAGAACTCTACTATCATTATCCAATTTACGGAAAGAGTGGCTCGCAGAACTTCCACATTGTACACATACCGCCTGGACTTTTGTTACATACTCAGCAATAGCCATTAAGTTAGGCATTGGGCCGAACGGTTGCCCGAGATAATCCATATCTAATCCTGCAACTATTACCCTTATTCCTTTTGATGCTAATTTTACACATACAGATGGCAATTCATCATCGAAAAATTGTGCTTCATCTATTCCCACCACTTGAACATTATTCGATAATAATAAAATTGATTCGGAGTTAGTAACAGGTGTAGATTGTATAGAATTTAAATCATGAGATACAATGGCTTTATCATCATAACGTGTATCAACTGCAGGTTTAAAAATTTCGCACGTTAATTTTGCATACTCAGCTCTACGTAAACGGCGAATAAGTTCTTCTGTTTTACCAGAAAACATAGAGCCACATATCACTTCAATGCTTCCTCTCGTTATCTGTTTACGCTGAAACGGTTCGTTAAATAATGTCATATCTCAAATCTAAGGGTGAAAATACAAAATTTATCGAACTGAAAATGTATATTTACCACATTGTATTTTATGATGGACAGACAATTATTTATTGATAAAATAGCGCTAATTAGCGAAGAATTACAGATTTTATCTACCAATTGGATACGTAATGATTACCAAATAAGTAGATTAGAAGTAGAAACGTATTTATCAAATCTACGTTATTTATCAGAACAAGCTCAAATACTTCGCTCTTTATTGGAAGTAGAGGAGCAACAAGCATTACAAACTTCTCCTCACGTGCAAATGTCGAGTGTTAATGCTCCAACTAAAACAATAGAGGCGGAAACTCAATCACATCAGGTAAGTACTCCAGCAAGTTTTGAACAAGCTGCAAAAGATGAATTTATTTCTGAACTCAGTTTGCATGAAAAGCTTTCTGGCCAATTAAAAGAGAATTCAATTGCTGATTCTTTAAAAAACTCGTTCTTTCATAAAGATTTAAGTTTATCACTAAACGAACGTTTCTTTTTTATCAATGAATTGTTTAATGCTGATCAAAAAGATTTTGAAAAAGTAATTTTACACCTTGCTACCTTAGACTCATGGGAAGAAGTAGAATATTACTTAAACGCTACTTGTGTATTGCCATACAATTGGGATGACAAAAGTGTTCAGCGCGATAAATTTTATGAGTTTTTACAAGCAAGGTTTAGTTAAAGTATTTTCTTAGCACGCTTAAGGTCTAATATATTAAGGGCATTTGTCGGTATTCCAGTAACATTTTTTGGCAATAATCGTACAGATTGATCGTAGAACAATATCACCATTGGAGCCTCTTCCAATACTATATTTTCCATTTCCTGATACAATTTAAATCGTAAAGTATCATTGTTTTCATAAAAGGATTGTTCAAATAATTCGTCGAATTTTTTACTGTGAAAATGAGTATAATTTGGTCCGTTAGGCACAAAGTTTTTAGAATAAAATACGGCTAAATAATTTTCAGCATCCGGGTAATCTGCAATCCACGATCCTCTAAAAAAGTTCACATTATTTTTTGCAATTAATTCTCTTAAACTAGAACCTTGGTGTATTTCTACTTTTGCTTTTATGCCTACTTCTTGTAATTCACTTTGTACAAATTCTATTAAATCTCTGTAAGTGGAAGTAGTGTTTAACGTAATTTCTGGCATGTTTTTTCCTTCCGGATAACCTGCTTCTGCTAATAGTTTTTTAGCTCTTTCTGGATTGTAGGAGTATCCTTTAATTTTTGTTTCATCATAACCAGGCATCCCTTTTGGTAGAAATCCTGCATGCCCCGGTATTCCAATATTGTTTTGTAAATATTGAATCATTTTTTTTCTGTTGATGGCGTAATTAATGGCTTTGCGTACACGCTTATCTTTTAAAGGAGAATTTTTTACTAGGTCGATATCAGGGTTTACAAGTATTCCCAAATATTCTGTATTTAAATACGGTGCTTTCACTAAGGTAAAACGATCTTTGTATTTTTCTTTTAGCGTTCCGTCTTTGTATAAAACATCGTTTCTATAACTTCCATCAATACCCGAAAAGAAATCTAAATCACTTTTCAGAAACGATAAAAAAGCGGTTTGTTTGTCGCTTATAAAACTAATTTTAATAGCATCTAAATAGGGCAGTTGTAGGCCATTTTCTTTTTCAAAATAATGTTCATTTTTCAAAAACGCCATTACCTCACCTTCTTTCCAATACTTAAATTTAAAAGGCCCTGTGCCTACAGGGTTATTTCTAAATTCTTTACCATAATGCTCTGTAATTTCTTTAGGCACTACAGAGCAATATTGTATACTCAATAGTGAGGTAAATGCGGGGAATGGCTTACTTAAATGAATCACAAATGTACTATCATTTATTGCTTCAAATGCTTCCGGACCCTTTACTTTATCGTTAAAAATCCATGCTCCAGAAGAAGCTACTTTAGGATTTATTATTCGTTGAAATGAATACACAAAATCCGAAGCAATGACTTTTCTTCCTTTTTTATCAGCAAACAATGGATGGTCATGGAAATATACATCGTCTCTTAAATGAAAGGTATATTGTAGACCATCGGCACTTTGCTCCCAGCTTTTTGCAATAGAGGGCTTCACACTTAAATTACTATCCAGTTGCGTGAGCCCATTAAATAAATGGTTTACACACCATACATTCATTTGGTTACGAGCAAATGCAGGGTCGAGTGAGGTTACACCCACATCCATGTTAATGTTAAAAATAACTCTATTATCTTCCTGTTTTTGAGTACAAGAATATATACTGATAATGAAAATGATGTATACTATTTTCTGAAGGCTTCTCATAATTTCTTACTTTCGCAATGTAAAAGTTTATCATGAGTTATAAAAGAGTTATCTCCTTATTACCTTCGGCTACCGAAATGATGTTTGCGCTTAATGCACAAGAGCTATTGTGTGGACGCTCACATGAGTGTGATTTTCCTGCCGAAGTACAGTCGCTACCCGTTTGTACCTCAGCGAGTATACACAACGGTATGTCGAGTAAGGATATCGACGAACAAGTGAAGTCTACCCTTTGGAAAGCACTTTCTTTGTACGACATCAATATAAATTTAATTAAAGAGTTAAAACCAGATTTGATAATTACGCAAGACCAATGCAAAGTTTGTGCAGTGCATTTATCAGATCTAGAAAAAGTGTTGGAAAGCGAGTTGGGCTATACCCCTACAATTATTAGCTTTCACCCACATTCATTACAAGACTTTTATGATAATTTCAAGGAATTAGCTGGGTTAATTGGTAAAGAAAAAGAAGCGGATATCTTACTTGAAGATTGGAACGATCGCATTGAAATTATTCAACACAAAGTAAAATTCGTGAAAAATCGCCCGCGTATAGTATGTATAGAATGGATGGAACCTTTAATGACTGCCGGGCATTGGACACCCGAATTACTAGAATTTGCAGGCGGCGAAATTGTACTGTCTGATAAATTTGCAAATTCTGCTTACATCAGTATGGAACAATTAAGTGATGCCGACCCCGACGGAATCATTATTGCCCCTTGTGGATTTGATTTGGAAAGAACAAAACAAGAACTCGATGTTTTGTTTACACAAGAAAGTTGGAAAAATCTCCGTGCAGTGCAAAAAGGGCATGTTTTTATTGCCGATGGGAATGCTTACTTCAACAGATCTGGTCCGAGGTTAATAGATACAGCCGAAATAATTGCCGAAATTTTACAAGTAAACCAGTTCTATTATGGCATGGAAGGGCAATGTTGGAAGCAGATTGCCGATTAAATGCTAATATTCTTAAATTCAGTTATTTAGCAATTTAAATTTTAGCACATTTATGCCAAAAAGATTTGTATTTTAGCGTTTGTCTGAAATGGTAAAAAAAGCGTTTAAATAACGTTAAATCAACATTTTTAGTACAATTACACAAAATTGATATGGGAAAAATTATTGCTTTGGCAAATCAGAAAGGGGGAGTAGGCAAAACAACTTCTTCAATTAATTTAGCTGCGAGTTTAGCCGTTTTAGAATACAAAACTTTATTAGTAGATGCCGATCCTCAAGCAAATGCGACTTCAGGCATTGGCTACGATCCACGTGAAATAAAAGCAAGTATATACGAGTGCATCATTAATGGCATTGATGCCAAAGAAGCAATTCTCGAAACCAGTACACCAAATTTAGATTTATTACCTGCTCATATTGATTTAGTAGGTGCCGAAATTGAAATGATAAATTTGGCAGAACGTGAACACAAAATGAAAGAGGTGTTTGCAAAAATTAAAGATCAATATGATTTTATCATCATCGATTGTTCTCCATCATTAGGTTTAATTACCATTAACGCCCTTACCGCTGCAGATTCTGTCGTAATACCTGTACAATGCGAATACTTTGCCTTAGAAGGATTAGGTAAATTATTGAATACGATAAAAATTGTACAAACACGTTTAAACCCTGAATTGCAAATTGAAGGGATTTTATTAACAATGTACGATGTGCGTTTACGCCTATCAAACCAAGTGGTGGAAGAAGTGAAAACACATTTCCAAGATTTAGTTTTTGATACAATTATACAAAGAAACACACGACTAAGTGAAGCTCCAAGCTTTGGAATATCGGTTATAATGCACGATGCAACCAGTAAAGGTGCCATCAATTATTTAAATCTTGCCAAAGAAATTTTGGTGAAGAACGGATTAGGAAAAGAAGAAGAACTAAAAACAGAAACAAACAATGAGTAGTGCAGTAAAAAGAAATGCTTTAGGAAAAGGCTTAGGTGCTTTGTTGAGCGATAAAGACCAAACAAATTCGAACACAGAAAGTCAGTCGTTTAATCCCCCAAGTAGTCCGGCTGTAAATACCATTGCAGCAATTCCTCTGGAGCAAATAGTAGCCAATCCTTACCAACCTAGAGATCAATTTGAAGAAGAAGCTTTAATTGAATTAGCAGAATCTATAAAAGTTCAAGGCATTATTCAGCCTTTAACTGTTCGTAAATTATCGGCAAAATCGTACCAATTAATATCTGGTGAACGCCGTTTACGCGCTAGTAAATTAGCTGGTTTAGCGGAAGTCCCTGCCTATATTCGTACGGCCAACGATCAAGAAATGATTGAGATGGCCTTAATTGAAAACATACAACGTGAAAATTTAAATGCAATGGAAATTGCATTTAGTTTCCAACGCATGTTAGATGAATGTAATTTGAAATTAGAAGAATTAAGTGGTAGAGTAGGGAAAAACAGAAGTACTGTTACCAACTATTTGCGTTTACTTAAATTGCCTCCTATGATACAGGCGGCTATTCGTGATCAACAAATTTCGATGGGCCATGCCAGAGCAATGGTTAGCATAGAAAATGTAGATCAACAATTGTTTGTGTTTAAAGAAATTCTAACTAAAGATTTATCTGTTCGCAAGGTCGAAGAATTAGTAAGGGTTATGAGTACTCCTAAAAAAGAAGGTAAAGAGAAAGAGAAAAATACTAACGGAGGAAATTACTTGATCAATAATTTCGAGTATCAAAAAATACAAGACGAGTTGAGTTCTAAATTCGGGAATAAAGTATTGATTAATGCGGATAACAAAGGAAAAGGTTCTATAAATATCCCGTTTTTATCGACCGATGATTTAAACCGTATTTTAGAGATGTTGGATTGGTAACATAATCCCATGAAAATTTTCATTACTAGTATTTTGGTTCTGCTAAATAGTTTTGTTTTTGCTCAAAACTCAGATACTGTTGTGGTTTCATCGGTACTTAAGCCCCCTCATTCTGCAGGTAAAGCGGCTAAGTTTTCGGCATTTGTTCCTGGCCTTGGGCAGGTGTATAACAAACAAGCATGGAAAGTGCCAATTATTTATGCCGGTGCTGGTGCACTCATTTATTCTATTGCATGGAATAATAATAACTATCAGAAATATTTAAACGCTTATAAATTAGATTCCGATACTTCATTAAGTACGAACAGTGAATTTAGTGGTTTATATTCTGTTGATAATTTAATTGTATTAAAAGATTTTTATAGAAGAAATAGAGATTTATCTGCCATTGGGTTAGTATTGGTATATGCTGCTAACATTATCGATGCATATGTATATGGGCAACTTTTTAATTTTGATGTGAGCGACGATTTAAGTTTACGCGTACAACCTTTTATGATTCCGAGTATACAAAATGTACATACCGGTGCATGGGCAAATACTACGGGATTAACTCTTCAACTTAAATTTAAATAAAATGAAAATTGCATTAATTGGATACGGAAAAATGGGTCGCGAAATTGAAAAAATTGCGATAGATAAAGGCCATGAAATAGTATTAAAAATTAATGCTGAAAATATACAAGAACTTAGCAAAGAAAATTTATCGAAAGCCGATGTTGCCATTGAGTTTTCTACTCCGCATACTGTTGTTGCTAATATAGAAGTATGCGCATCTATTGGTTTGCCAATTGTAGTTGGAACTACTGCTTGGTATGCCGATTTTGAAAAAGTAAAATCAATAATTTCATCATACAATGCATCTTTATTTTACGCCACTAATTTTAGCATTGGTGTAAATTTGTTTTTCAAAATAAATGAAATGGCAGCAAGCCTAATGAAAGATTTTGATTTTAAGTTGAGCATGGATGAAATACACCATACACATAAATTAGATGCACCAAGTGGAACGGCTATAACCACCGCCGAAAAAATAATGCAACACTATACGGCGAAAAAATCTTGGGAGAACAAAATTGTTACAGATACAAATGAGCCAAGAGATACTGAAAATAATGCACAGGAGTTATTAATACGCTCCATAAGAAAAGATGAGGTGCCAGGAACACATACTGTTTACTACGATTCGGATGTAGATACCATCGAAATTTCGCATATTGCACATAATAGAAAAGGATTCGCTAAAGGTGCTGTAAGTGCAGCCGAGTGGATTATTACTAAAAAAGGAATTTATAACATGGATGATCTTTTATCATTCAAAAAATAAGAAGAATATGAATTGGAAATTTTGGAAAAAAAGTAATGCGCCTAAAAAGAAAAAATCTGCCACAAGAGAATGGGTAGATGCATTAGTTTTTGCAGTAATAGCTGCAACCATTATACGCGGATTATTTATCGAAGCATTTACCATACCTACGCCTTCTATGGAGCGTTCGTTATTGGTGGGCGACTTTTTATTTGTGAGTAAAGTAAATTATGGAGCACGTACACCGGTTACTCCATTGTCATTCCCTTTCGCACATCATACACTTCCAATTGTAGGTACTAAATCTTATTTAGAGTGGATAAAATTACCCTACTATCGTTTGCCTGGTTTGGGTGAAGTAGAACGTAATGATGTAGTGGTGTTCAACTATCCGATGGAAGATTTCCGACCCATAGATAAGCAAGAAAATTATATTAAAAGATGTGTAGGCATTGCAGGCGATACATTAGAAGTGCGTGATGCTCGAGTATACATTAATGGGGTAGCAGAAGAGATGCCGAAAGATGCGCAAGGTTCGTACATGGTAAAAACAGATGGAAGCGCATTTAATACTAAAACATTAGAGTCTCTTTACATTACAGAATACGGTCAATATGCCGAAGAAGGAAATTTTATTTTCACACTTACTAAAGATCAAAAAGATAAGCTTGCAAAATTCTCTAATGTGCAAAATGTTCAAGAAGCCATTCGTACACGTGGCCAATACTTAGATTATGTATTTCCGCACGATCCTAAATTGAGTTGGAACGAAGATAATTTCGGACCGGTAATAATTCCTGCTAAAGGACTGAAGTTAAATTTAAATGCATCTAACATTGAAATATACAGAAGAGCTATTCAAGTTTATGAAGGCAACACTGTAGAAACGAGAGAAGATGGAATTTACATTAACGGACAAAAAACAGATTCGTACACCTTTAACATGAATTACTATTTCATGATGGGCGATAACAGACATAATTCACTCGACTCACGCTTTTGGGGTTTTGTACCCGAAAACAGAATTGTTGGAAAAGCTTTATTTATTTGGATGAGCTGGGATAGCAATGCGAGTTTCTTTAGCAAGGTTAGGTGGAGTAGGTTGTTTAGGGGAATTCAATAGTACACTGTAAGTTGTACAATGTACTTAGTACAACGTACATTGTACAACTTACAACTTAAGTTCAAACTTCTTTGCTAACTCACGTAAATCCTCCAACACCACTTCATTTAGTGGAATGCCATCTTTACTTCGTTTTGCATAACATTCAAATTCGGGTTCGCCAGGAATTAGTACTGCTTGTGTAGGGTCTATGCGTTCTGCGTTTTTGAAACGTTCAATCCAAGTATCAATAGAATTAAAATACTCTTCTTTTTCTCGGAAAGCATCTATGCGCATAGCACCAAAAAAATGACCAATTCCTTCGCCAACAGGGTTCGGATCTGGATCTAAAAAAGCAACAAAAGGCGGAACCCAAGGACCGAAGTTTGCACCCGATAATACGGCTGATAAAATATCAACCGCAGCACCTAATCCATATCCTTTATGGCTACCGTGGTCTTTGTCGCTGCCTAAGGGCAGGAGCGAACCGCCATTTTTTAAAGCATTTGCATCTGTAGAGGGTTCTCCTTCTTTTGTTTGCACCCAACCACTTGGCAACGCTTTACCTAAACGTTGAGCTATTTCTATTTTACCATTGGCAGCGGTAGAAGTGGCCATGTCTATTACAATGGGTAAATGTTTTTTACTTGGAAAAACATAACACATCGGGTTAGTACCGAGCATTCGTTCTTTAGATAAAGTAGGGGCAACTAAAGGGCTAGCATTGGTCATGGAAATGCCAATCATATCATGCTCTAAAGCCATCATGGCGTGGTAAGCACCAATGCCAAAATGGTTAGAGTTTTTTACACTTACCCAACCAGAGCCACACTGTTTTGCTTTATCAATTGCAATTTGCATAGCAAAAGGTGCTGCAATTAATCCAAACCCACCTTCGGCATCTACAGTAGCAGTGCTCAAGGTTTCTCTTATTATTTTCGGATTCGCATTAGCGTTTATACGGCCTTTCTCCCACAATCTTACATAACCACTCAATCTGGCTAATCCGTGCGAATCTATGCCTCTTAAATCGGCTTCTATTAAAACTTTACTGGCTAAGCTTGCATCCTTTTCGGATACATTCATTTTTAGAAAAATTTGATAGCAGAAATCTTGTAATTGCTCTTTAGAAAAATTCATAAAGCAAAGATATACTTATCGTAACAAAAAAATCAACACAAAAAAAAGCCCCCCGAAATCGGAGGGCTTTTTATATTTTGAAAATCGCTATTTTCTGAGCGAAATTATTTTACCATAATTTTCTCAGTAGCTGATTTACCGTTGCTAGTTAATACCATTGTGTATAAACCTGCATTTAAGTCAGCAACATTCATAGATGCTTTGTTAGCACCAGCGTTTAATTCAACACTCATTGTACGAACAGTTTGTCCTAAAATGTTTACTAATTTCAATTCTGCTTTAGCAGCATTGTTCATAGTAATGTTGAAGTTAGCAACATCAGAAGTTGGGTTAGGATATGCAACAATAGCAGCATCTAATTTCTTAGTAGTACCTAAACCTAAAGCTAATGTAGTAGCATCAAATGCTTCGTAAATGATGTCTGAAGGACCAGCTGGGTGTTGACCTTGAACAGCATTACCTGGTTCAAAATCTTGTTGCCAGATCATGTGGATCTTTCCATCAGCACCCACTTCAGTAGCTGTAGATACGAATACGTTTTCTACGTTTTGAGTTTGAGATACGTCTTGAATTTCGTACCAGTCAATACCTTTGTTAGGTGTACCAGTTACGAAAATGCTACGGAAGTCAACACCAACATCGTTTGTGTCGTTTTCTGTAACTGCAGCGTATGTCATGAAAATTCTATCAGCCCAAGCAGTACCTGCAGAACCTACAGCTAATTGTGGGTTTAATGAATAACCAGAGTTTCCGTAACGGATGGTAGAACCAGCAGTAAAGTTACTTCCAGCATCAAATGAACCGTTACCATCTTTGTCTAATAATACAGGAACTTCAATGATGTTTTTATCTGCATCATTCCAGTAGTTGATATAATCAGAAGTAGCAGTTAAGAATACACTTAATCCAGCACCGTCAGCGTCTAATACTAATAAATCGCAAAATGCAACATGTACTGTATTTTGGTTGTCAATTACCACAGATATGTTTCCTGTTGAACCCATTAATGTATCAGCAACACCGTCACCGTTAGCATCAGTAATACCGCTAATATATTTGTTGATTGGGAATTCACGGATAATTGTTCTAGTCCAAGAAGTACCGTTATCTGTAGATTTTAATAATACAATGTCTTCAGTAGTACCAGCAATTGCAATCGCAACCACGTTACCGCGAGCAGCTATGCTATAAGCATCAGCACCTACATCACCTGCGTGATTTAAAGTGTCGTAACCTGCAGCAACAGCAAATGTAGATCTAACTGTATCGAAAGTTCTTCCACCGTTAGTTGATCTACCGTAGAATACAGGAGCAGCAAAACCTTGGTCAGCAGCACTTGTAGAAATAATAGCGTGTACGTTGTTACCAGCAGAAGCAGCTCTAGCCCATGTTAACCCTCTGAATTCACCTGCATTACGAGTAGTACCCCATGTAGTTCCAGAACCAGTGTTAGCAGTTACTGCATTTACGTGAGAAATCATTACTTCACCACTGTCTGTTGTTGACACGATGTTTGGCCAACCAGTACGCTTACTTTCTGATCTTGCAGCTGGAGATGTACCCCAAGCAGTGCCGTTGTATGAGTTAGTGAAACCACCACGATCTGGCCATGTAGTACCTGGGTCAGTTGAACCTGTCCAAGTTACAGTAACTTTACCATCAGCATAAGCCAATACTCTTCTACCAACACCCGCATTTGATTGTAAATCGTAGGTTGTACTTCCAACAATAGCTGCAGCTGCATTTCTTTTTGCAGTAGCAGATACGTTTCTAACAGCAGGAGCAGTAGCTAAAGGCATTGCAGCAACTTCCGCGCCTGGTGCTACTTTAACTAATTTTTCAGCCTTGCTGTTACGGACTTCCAGTCGAGAAGCCGACTGTCCATTCACTAAGAATGGTACCGCGCACAATAGTGCCATCATTTTTAATGTAGATACTTTTTTCATAATTGAACTATTAATAGTTTGTTAAAAATTTGTTTAAATCAAACTTAACTATAAAAAACAACACATAAAAGCATTTTTTTTAAAAAAAAATCACTTTTGGTACGTTTTGATGCTTTGTTTGATGATTATTTGAATTCTGTTGTTGCTAATTTTCTATAAATGAGTGCTTTCTGCGCTCCTCCTTTCTTTTTTTATTGATTATTTAAGCTATTTTTTCTTAAAATAATAGGATTTTAAAGTCTTTTTGTAGCACTTTAGTCTCCTTCTTTAGTATTTCCATGCCATCTCTACCGCAAGTAGCGTACCAAAAACTAAAATTGTCATACCTCTCTTGCAATTTACCATTCGGAAAATATTTTTGCTTTATAGTTGAAATTTGTGTCAACTGAGTTTTAAATTTTCGCTTTTCTGCTTTCCAAATTTTGTGTTCAATTCGTTCCATCATTCCCAATATTCTTTTTTCCATTCCTTTTAAACTGAACTGTAAATTTTCATCCACGCTAATTGCTTTTTGTTTTATTGCTTCAATGTATTGTTCCAATACTATTTTTTCTTCTGCTAAATTTATTTTTTCTTGTTGATGTTTAGAAACATATTCGTTCTCTAATTCAAATACAGAACTAAAAACTTTTTCCATTTCAATCCCTAATTCATTCCATCTAGTTTTATCTTTCTTATCCATTATCATAAATGAATTTCTCCATGCTAAAATTGGATACGATACTTGGTTCTGCTCAAACATTGTTTTTAATTGCAACCAATAAGCAATTTCTCCGGGTCCCCCAATATATGATAGGTTCGGCAATATACTTTCTTGGTATAAGGGCCTTAATACAACGTTCGGGCTAAATCTTTCAGGATGATTTTTTAACTCTGTAAAAATTGTATCTTTTTCAAAAAAATATTTTCCATCATTTGTTTGGTATACGTCATTTTCTTTCACAATTCTTTCTCTATATCCATCCAACAAATAAAATAAATTTATTTCTCTCGGATAAACTTGAGTGGGATATTGTAAACTCAACAATTTTTCTGATTGTAATGTGCATGCATTAAAATTGCTTGCCTCTCTTAATTCTTTTTCTATTACACCCGACCATGATTTTTTTAATTCTGAATCATCTGCATCGATTATTACTAATCCATCATCCTTAAATAATTCGTTCACTAAAATTCGAGTACCTTCTGCCAGCGTATTGCCTTTTGTGTAGGCCAACTTAAAAACTGAAATTAATGCTTCCGTATATTTTTTGCCAACTAAAAAATGTGATAAAGATTCTGTAAGTGTAGTTAATGGGTCAACTTTTAATCTTCCCGTTGGGCCACTCACTTTTTCTTTCCATTCAAATGTTTCATTTTTTAAATGGATGTGATTTATTTCTTCAAAATCATGATCTTCGGATGCCATCCAAAATACGGGCACAAAATTATATTCCGGATATAATTCTTTGGCTTCTTTAGCCATGTTTATGGCAGTAATTATTTTGAAGATAAAATACCATTCGCCTGTATAGATGGCTAACTGATGACCAGTAGTAATCGTATAAGTATTTTTATCTGTAAGCGATGAAATGTTTTTCTCTACAGATTTAGATAGTTTTATATTTTTATATTGATGTGTTAATCTATCTACTAATAAATTTCTATTTATGTTTTCCTTAGATTTTTTTGCAATGGCATTCGGAATAGAAGTTAAGCTTGGAGCAAACTGGTAGAACTCTTTTAGTTTTTCTTCTCCATCCACATAATCGAGAAATAACTTACTAAAAGCATGGGTTTGATGATAGTCGATACAATATGAATTATCCATATTCAAATATAAAATTTAAATGGATAACGTATATACCTAAGAATAGTTCGAGAAGTTTTATTTATACTCTTTTGGCGTATAAATCAAATTCGGCAGCCGACTCAATTTCTACGTTCACAAAATCACCGATGCGTAAATACTCATCTTTGGCGGTAATTAACACCTCGTTATCCACTTCGGGCGAATCAAATTCTGTTCGGCCTACAAAATGATCTTTTTCAATTCTGTCAATTAATACTTTGTATTGCTTCCCAACTTTTGCTTGGTTAAGCTCCCATGAAATGTCCTGTTGTACTGCCATTATTCTATCAGCACGTTCTTGTTTCTCATCAGCAGGTACATCATCTACCAATGTATGTGCATGTGTATTTTCTTCGTGCGAGTATGTAAACACTCCCAATCTATCAAACTTCATTTCTTCCACAAAACTTATAACCTCTTCTACATCTTGTTCGGTTTCTCCTGGGTAGCCTGCAATTAATGTAGTACGTAATGCAATGTTCGGAACTTTTGCACGTATGTCTTGTATCAGTTCTTTTGTTCTTCTTTTAGAAATTCCTCTTCGCATAGATTTCAACATATTGTCTGTAATATGTTGCAGGGGCATGTCTAAATAATTACAAATGTTTTCACGTTCATTCATCACGTCTAACACATCCATCGGGAATTGAGAAGGGTAGGCGTATTGCATACGTATCCAATCGATGCCTTCTATGTCTGATAAGTGTTTCAACAAATCACCAAGTTTCCTGTCGTTGTAAATATCTAAACCGTAATAGGTAAGATCTTGTGCAATTAATATTAATTCTTTCGTGCCGTTTTTTGCTAAATGTTTAGCTTCTTTAACTAAGTCTTCAATGGTTTTAGAAACATGGCCTCCGCGCATAATTGGAATGGCGCAAAAAGAACAAGGCCTGTTGCAACCTTCAGCAATTTTAAAATAAGCAAAATGAGAAGGAGTCGTAATTAATCGTTCGCCAATTAATTCGTGTTTATAATCTGCTCCAATTGTTTTTAAAATTCTTGCTAAATCATTGGTGCCAAAATAAGCATCTACATTTGGTATTTCTTTTTCTAAATCGTCTTTATATCGTTGAGATAAACAACCTGTAACGTATACTTTTTCTATATCACCACGCTCTTTTAAATCAACATATTTCAAAATGGTATCTATAGATTCCTGCTTGGCATTATCAATAAATCCACAAGTATTTATAATAACGGTTCCAAAGTCTAATTTTTCAGATTCATGACTAACTTCATAATCATTCCCTTTTAATTGTCCCATCAATACCTCAGAATCTACAATATTTTTAGAACATCCAAGCGTTACAATATTGATTTTAGCTTTGTTGCCTTTAGTTTTCATGTTGTTAGTTTATGTTATTACCAAACAGCGATTCAACAAAATTATTTTTATTGAACAATTGGATGTCGTCTATGCCTTCTCCCAAACCAATGTATTTAACAGGCACTTTAAATTGATCTGAAATGCCAATTACCACACCGCCTTTTGCAGTGCCGTCTAATTTTGTTAAGGCTAATGCATTTACTTCTGTAGCAGCTGTAAATTGCTTGGTTTGTTCTATTGCATTTTGGCCGGTAGAGGCATCTAATACAAGTAAAACTTCATGTGGTGCTTCAGGAATTAGTTTTTGCATCACCGATTTTATTTTACTTAACTCATTCATTAAGCCAATTTTATTATGTAATCTGCCGGCTGTATCTATAATACAAATGTCTTCATTATTTGCAATGGCAGATTTTAAGGCGTCAAAAGCAACTGCAGCAGGGTCGGCACCCATTTTTTGAGAAACTACACGTACACCAACACGTTGCCCCCAAACATGCAATTGTTCTACCGCTGCCGCACGGAACGTATCTGCCGCACCCAGCACTACTTTTTTACCAGCTTTGTTAAATTGATTTGCTAATTTTCCAATGGTAGTAGTTTTGCCCACACCGTTTACCCCTACAACCATTATTACATAGGGTTTTTTACCTTCTGGGAGTTCAAAGTGATTAAAATCTCTAGTCTGATTTTCAGAAAGTAAGGCGGCAATTTCTTCTTTTAAAATATTATGAAGTTCGCTTGTGTTTACGTATTTGTCTATCGCAACACGCTGCTCAATACGACTTATAATTTTTAATGTTGTTTCTACTCCAACGTCTGCAGAAACCAATATTTCTTCGAGGTTATCTAAAACATCAACGTCAACTTGCGATTTGCCTATAATGACCCTGGCCAACTTGCCAAATACACTCTCTTTGGTCTTTTCAAGACCTTTGCTAAGTGTTTCCTCTTTCTTATTTGAGGAGAAAAAATCGAATAATCCCATTTATTTATGAATAAAAAAAGCCTCTTTCACGAACGAAAGAAGCTTTAATATGGTTATAAGGGCACAATTACTTGTTGCCTTTTAATACGTCTTTTACGTGATCGTTGTGTACTACAATTTCTTTAAAAGAATATGCACCTTTAGGTGATTTCACCATAGTGATAACTTTAGAGTACTCTTTACCAGTACCGGTTTTCAACGTTGCAACTACTTTCTTTGCCATGATCTGTCAGAATTGTATGATTACTTAATTTCTTTATGTACTGTAACACGCTTTAAAACCGGATTGAATTTTTTCATTTCCAAGCGCTCTGTGGTATTTTTTTTATTTTTGGTGGTGATGTAACGAGACATGCCCGGTACTCCACTATCTTTATGTTCGGTGCATTCTAAGATTACCTGAACTCTATTACCTTTCTTTGCCATTTCTTATATTCCTTATTTAATTAAATCTTACCCGTTTTCACGAATTTGTTAATAACGGCAGTAATTCCATTCTTATCAATCGTTTTTAAAGCTGATGTAGAGACTTTTAACGTAATCCATGAATCTTCTTCAGGGATGTAAAATCTCTTAGTTTTCAAATTTGGCAAAAACTTTCTTTTGGTTTTACGATTCGAATTCGAAACGTTATACCCATTCATTGAAGTTTTGCCAGTTAAATCACAAATCTTTGACATGACGATAATCTTAATGTTCTATTAATTATTTTAGAGTGTGCAAATATCTGAATAAATATGGTAAGCACAAATATTTTTTTAAAATAGTTCATAATATCCTCTAATAAGGGTTAAATCATTGATTTAATTAACTGTATAAATTGCTATTTTGGTACATTTAGGCAAGTTTAGCTTATTTAACTCTTGGAGAAATCAATTTTTTCCCCTAATTATCAGTCGAATAGAGTTCTTGATCGTGGAAAATTAAAAGATCTTCAGTGCCTTCCATCCGACGCATGAATTCTTGAAAAACACCTAGAATAAATCTTAAATTTCCAAGATCTATCCTAAAAAGTTAAGGAGTTAGAATTATCATTTCAACGTTGAGATATAAGCAGATGTTCATTAATTTGGATCATCACAGAGATAACAGAGTTTAGCTTTAATTCTATTCATGTCTTAGAAAAATGAAATTATTCCACTTAAACTTGTCTTGTTGAATGTAATGTTGCTTATAATGAAATCTGATAGAAGTGGGTGGTTGTATATAAATTTGTGTATAAAAATCTTTAAAAATTACGATTTTAAAATGAAAGTTAACAAATAATTGAGTAATTATACAGCCACTTCATTCATCATTCAA
>JBILKW010000228.1:0-2743 GCA_044376465.1 Sphingobacteriales bacterium
GGTATGCGAGATACTTGAGTAAGCAAAAATTCTTTTTAAATTACGTTGAGAAATGGCCGATAAATTACCAATGAACATAGTAGCAATGGCAATTACAGACAATACCTTTTCCCAAGGGAAATGTGGCCAAACTAAAATGCTTCCTTGGAAATTAAAATGAAATCTGCTAACAAAAGCAAACAGCACTGCAAAGCCTGCTACTTTAGGTATGGTGCTAATAAAAGCTAAGGTACTAGGGCTGCTGCCTTCGTACACATCTGGGCTGTAATAATGAAAAGGTGCGGCAGAAATTTTGAATAAAAAACCTGCGCTAAAAATTAAAATAGCCATGGCTACTGTGGAGGTATTCGCCTTAGAAAGCTCAGCTAAAAAATTAGCATCTAAATACATGGTTCCACTTAATGCATATAACCAAGAAATACCATACAACATAATTGCAGAAGAAAATGCTCCATATACTACATACTTGGTAGAAGATTCCGCATTGCTATTAGAATTTATTTGGAAGGCTATGTATAAATAAGATAGTATCGACAAAAACTCAATGCCTATAAGTACGCTTAGTAAATGGCTTGACATACTAAGTAAATTCGTACTTAATATTAATAATGGGAATAAATAAAAGAACTCCGCATTTTTAAACTTAAAACTTTTAAAAACAAATGGCAGCAAAACAACGATTGCCGAAATGCTAATAATAAGTTTAAATGTAAGCGTTGTTTTGGTGAGTTGATAAAAATTATTGAATAAACTTAAAGGCTCTGTAATGGATAAAAATTGTTGTGCTAATACAAATGTAGAAAATAAAATTCCGGCGAAGGTGATGTAAACTGTACCCTCTTTACGTTTCACAAATAAATCAATTAATAGCGCTACAAAAAATGTACCTATCAATACCCATTCGTTAGTTAAATGAGTGATGGATGATTGTATAGATTGAAGTGCGGTACTTGTATTCATTTTTTAGAATTTAAAATATTCATGCAAGTACAAATATCCATTAAGCATGGTATCATTAATTAACACATTTACACTTGCATTCGTCCAATCAAATAAATAAGATGGTAATACGCCTAAGAAAATAGTAATTATTGCAAGCGGAATTAACACTACATATTCTCTAAAAGTTAAATCTGTTAAGTCCGTTTCCCAGCTAGCAAGTTTAAAACTTTTCTGTCCGAAAAACATACGTTGTAATGCCCATAAAAAATATCCAGCTCCTAATAAGATACCTAGTGTAGAAACAATAGCCATCCAACGTGGTACTAAACCGTTACTAGATTCGGAAAGGAAGGCACCAAACAAACTAAATGCTTCGCCAATAAAACCCGACATGCCTGGCAAACCTAAGGATGCAAAGAACGCAATTACAACAAATACGGTATAACGTGGCATTTGTATGGAAAGTCCTCTGAAATTAGCCAATTCACGATCGTGTACTCTACTGTACAACACTCCTACTAAAAAGAATAACATGGCCGATAATATTCCATGTGAGAATAATTGGTACAACGCACCATTTAAACCTTCGGAAGTTAAAGAAGCTACTCCAATTAATACAAAGCCCATGTGTGAGATGGATGAGTAGGCTATTAATCGTTTTAAATCTTTTGCACTTAAAGCATTTAAAGCTCCATAGATAATAGAAATCATTCCCATTAAGGCAACATAATAAGTATAATGAATTGCAGCATCAGGAAAAATACCGTAACAAATTCTAATAATACCGTATGCTCCTACTTTTAACAGCACACCCGCCAATATAATGGATATGGGTGTGGGCGCTTCTACGTGTGCGTCTGGCAACCATGTGTGGAAGGGCACCATGGGTACTTTAATAGCAAAACCAATAAACAATGCTATAAAGGCAATAAACCTCGCAGATACTCCTAACAATAAGTTACCAGCTGTTGGACTAAAAAATCCATCTAGTTGGAAATTTTTTGGATCCATCATGTGCAACATGTTAAATGTATGCGCACCGGTTGTTGGGTCGGTAACAGAAAAGTATAAACCTACCATCACCAATAACATAAACACCGAACCAAATAAAGTATACAAGAAAAATTTTATAGAAGCATACTCTCTGTTTACTCCGCCCCACATGCCTATTAAGAAATACAGAGGCAAGAGCATTAATTCGTAAAACACATAAAACAAAAAGAAATCTAAAGAGAGGAATACTCCCATGATGGCTAAGTTTAACAAGTTAAACAGCATATGGTACCCTTTTAAATTTGATGTGATTTCAAAAGAAGAAATGCTCGCAATAAAGAGTACAATGCTACTCAACAAAATTAATCCGGCTGAAATTCCATCCATCCCAACAAAATATTCAATTTGTAAACTACCTAAATTCCCTAAGCTCAACTGTATCCAATTGTATTTTTCTACAAACTGAAAAATTGCATTTTTTTCGAGCGACGAATAAACGTGTAAGGCTAACACCACCTGAAATAAGGCAATAGCTGCACTTATAATCTTATAAGATTTTTGGTATTTGCTGGGAATTAACCCAACTAATAAGATCCCTACTAATGGGATAAATATTAAGATTGATAATAAGTGCATAGTTAAATTCCTCTCATAAAAAACCAAATAAATACTATTAATAAAACAGCAGACAATGCAAAATAAGATTGCACCTTACCTGTTTGAAATGCTCTAATAAAATCTCCTGCCCTACGCGATACTTTTGCAATGAGTAAAACCAATCCGTCGATGATATTTTTATCAAACCATG
>JBILKW010000229.1:0-2720 GCA_044376465.1 Sphingobacteriales bacterium
TAACCCGTATTCGTATCGGCACGAATTTCTTTTACTACTCTTTTTTGTGCATCGGTTAATTCAAATGGTAATTGATGATGGTAAAACTGATTAAAATGTTCGCCTACTTTAGAAAATACAAATCCTTTGGCATTTAATTTTCTGCCTTTGTTTGCTTGTATTAATTTAAGTTGAATAAGAAATAATTCTTCGAACTTTAACCTTGCTTGTGCGCGTTGCAATTGCTTGGCATTGCTCGGAAAATGCACTTCTTTTAAAGCCTCTACACGAGGCATCATTTTATATTTATCTAATATATTTTTTGGCAGAAATTCATTTATCTCTTGTTCTGCTTGCAACATTAATTGCTTCTGCAATTTTAGTATGCCTTTAGAATCTAAGAAAAAACTTTTCAGCTTTTCTGTTGATGGATAAACGGGTTGCAAAGCCGTTGCATTTTCGGGCTTATAATCTTTGAGCGATTCCATTTCTGGATGCACAATATTTAAACGCATGCCATAAGCATTAGGCTTTCCAAAAATTACATACTCTTGTCCAACTATTATTGTTTTATCTACCCATTTCAAGCCTTGGAACCAAACCAATTCCATCATGCCAGTTGCATCTTCCACCATTGCCACCATTCGTTTGCCTTGGCGCTCGCCCACAATTTGTTTAGAAAGTACGGTGGCACGAAACTGCACTGAAGGAAGTTCTGCATTTACCTCCGCAATGGTATAAAACTGTGTTTTATCTATGTAACGAAATGGGTAATGACGTAATAAATCGGCGAAGGTAAAAATGCCTAATTCTTTATTGATAACATCCGCTTTCGTCGGACCAATCCCCTTCAAATATTCTATCGGTGTATCAAAAAAACTCATGGCCCTAAAATTAGAAAATTATATGTAAATAAATTGATTTGGGCAGAATAGATTTTGGTATGTTTGCAGGCATATGTTGAAGAAGAAAGAATACTTGCCCTTAATTTTATTAATAATGCTTGCGTTAATTTGGGGAAGCTCCTTTATCTTAATGAAAAACGGCTTAAAAGTATACAGCGCTTCGCAGGTAGCCACCATGCGTATGTTCTTCTCTTTTTTATGTTTATTGCCTCTAACTCTCCGACACATTTGGCGTGTACCTTTAAAAAAGTATGCAATGATAACCTTGGTAGGTTTATTAGGAAACGGAATTCCTGCCTTACTTTTTGCTACGGCACAAACAAAACTAAACAGTTCTACTGCTGGAGTATTAAATTGTTTAACTCCATTATTTACCTTAATTGTAGCCGCTGTATTTTTTAAACAAAAATTCGGATTGCAAAAAGTAACAGGCGTTGTGTTAGGTTTATTTGGAGCGGTAGCTTTAATTATGTTAAAAAGCAATGGCAGCATAGAACCTAACTATATCTATGGTTTATTTATTTTAGGTGCCACTGTTTGTTATGCTTGGAGTGTAAATTTGATAAAGAATTATTTGCACGATTTACCAGCTTTAACCATTTCTTCAATGGCTTTGCTATTTATTGGTCCAGCCTTCGGATATTATTTATTTCAGCACACCGATTTTATGTTGCGCACTGAACTAAGTGATGGTGGATTAGTAGCCATGAGTTATGTGTTTTTATTAGCATTGTTCGGCACTGCATTGTCCTTAATTCTCTTCAATAAATTAGTGCAACTCACTAACCCAATCTACGCTTCATCGGTTACGTATTTAATTCCCATCGTAGCCATTTTCTGGGGCGCACTCGATGGCGAACCGATCACCTTTATACATTTTATAGGCATGGGAGCTATTTTGTTTGGGGTGTACCTCGCTAATAGGAAATAAATGTGCAAATGAGTAAATGTGCAAATGTGCAAATGGGGTGCTAATTTGATAATTTTCCCTCCATTTGCACATTTGCACATTTACTCATTATCACATTTTCCTCTTCAACTCTCCCCAGAGCTCGTGGTAGGCCAAGGCTGCGCGGGAGTAAGTAGAGTAAGAAACTAGAGGTGCTTCGTAGATGCCCATTCTTTCTACATCGCTAGAGTATGGAATGGCAGTTTTTAAGACTCTTTTTTTCTTGGTGTATTCATCCACAATTTCGTTGTGCATGTTTTTACGCGAATCGTACATAGAGAAGAATGCCCAAATTTTATTTTTATCTAATTTGTTCTCTTCAAAAAATTCCATAATCATTTCATAACTGCGTATAGAAAGTACAGTAGGAATCATGGGCATTAACACAATATCGGCAGCATGAAATAAATTTTCAGATAGCACAGAAATTCCTGGAGGCGCATCAATAAACAATACATCATATTCAGTAGCTAATTCTTTTATAGATTCCGCTAATTTTTTACGCGAGGATTTTTGGTCGCCCAAATGAATGTCCATGTTCCGAATGGATAAATCGGCAGGGATTAAATCTAAACTTTCATACTCGGTTTCGCGCACAGCTTCTAACACACCTGTTCCACCGATAATATGTTTAAGGCCTGATTTAGCTTTCGGTTTCACACGGTAGTAGAAAGAGGTAGAAGCTTGTGGATCTAAATCCCAAAGCAAGGTTCTATCGCCTTCGGATGCTGCAAGAGCAGCCATGTTCACTGAAGTAGCAGTTTTGCCAACTCCTCCTTTGAGGTTATATACTGCGATTGTAACCATTTTTATGAATTGTGAGTGGTGAATTGTGAATTATGTGCTTTGCTAAAGTTTACTAGTTTATAATTGCTTGCTTTATATAT
>JBILKW010000089.1:0-8896 GCA_044376465.1 Sphingobacteriales bacterium
TCTGCAGCTCTGTAATATGCTGCTAATTCTTGCGAAGGAACGAAATCAATAACTCTACAAAAGTCGTATTCTTTAATCTTATCCTTTAATTCGCCCGAACCAATAAAAATAGCCGTGTATTTTTTGCCTTTTGCTCTCAGTATTTGTATGGCTTGTGCTAATACTTGTGGGCTTTTTTCTTCGGTTATTTTGCCACTAAATACACACACTGTTTCGTCTGTATGAATGGCTAATGAATTTCTTAATTCAATTCGTTTCACTTCGTTTGCTTCTGCAGGATAGTATAGTTTAGTGTCTACACCTAAAGTGGAAACTTCTACTTCATTGTGCTTAAACCCAAAAAACAAATGCGCTAATGATTTGGCATCTTTTGTTACTGCATAGCACTTTTTAGAAACTCTGCGGATAATGCTGCCCGGTAGTTTAAACATAAAAAGCACATACATGCGTTTTTTAAAATCGAGTTTTTTCCAAGCTCCTAAGAGCCTAAAAGAAATTAATATAAAATGATTGGCAGTAAATAATTTGTAGTTAAAAAAACGATTATATAGTGCTAGTTTAACAGTATGCGGCTCATTAATATCAAAGGATTGAACAATGTCTGGTTTTACTTTCGATAGCACTTTCCAAATTCCGTTAATCCAAATAATATTACCAAACCGCCATGAGGGCAATCGATGGATAGTTACATTGCCATCTTTAAAGGTGCCTTCAGGTAGGATGTTTGGGCCTAAATATTTGCCGTAAATTTCGTTGTAGTTTGGGTGAGAAAAATAGGTTTGGTATTTCGTAGTAAAAATATGTACATCATGCCCTTGTTCTGCTAATTCCCTCGATAAACAATTAGGAGCATAGCCAACTTTTTCCGAATGCCATTTTACGATTAAGGCAATTTTTAATTTCTTATCGGTATCCATTACTCTCTGTATCGTAATAATTTGGCGGGCGAGCCCACCATAATCGCATAAGGCTCCACATCTTTAGTAACAGTAGCTCCAGCAGCAATTATTGCGCCTTTGCCAACAGTTACACCCGGCATAATTTGAGCATGGCTGCCTATCCAAACATCGTCTTCAATTACCACTTTGTTTTTTGTGGTATCCCAAGCCTGGTCAATCATGTAACTATCTTTTTTTATTAAATGGTTGGCAGCTACGATTGTGATGTATTGTGAGAAAATACATTTATTCCCGATTGATATTTCTCCACCGGCAGCTCTAATGTTATTCATTTCGCCTATAGAAGTGCCCTCGCCGATGCTCAGTTTTGCAATGCCTTTTTCCCCCTTAGGGTCGTCCATGCACAACAAACAAGTGTTTGCTCCAATAAAAACACCTTTTCCCAAATGGAATTTCGTTGAATCTTGTATTAGCAATAATGCCCTGTGATGTATGTAGGCATTGAACTTTTGCTCAAACCATGCGATTTTAACCATCGCCAATAGTTTAGCAATTGCACTTAAAAGTACTTTAAATGGTAGGCCTATTATACCAAGCTGGTTGAGTAGAATCGTTATTTTACGCATGTATGTGATTACAAATTTATAAGAATTTGCTATTATTTATAATATATGCATATTTAAGCTACTTTTGCCATCATTATGAAACTATTTTTAGAAGTTTGCTTCAGAAACCTGTATTTTTTCTTCAAACAAAAAGAAACTCGTAATTTCTATAAACTACTTTTTTTATATGGTGATAAAAAAAGGTACGAAGCCTTAGATTTAAAAGTTTCAGGTTTTAAAATAAACATACCAGATGCACTTTCTTTTATATGGCAATACAAAGAAATATTTGTAGATCAATCGTATAAATTTAATCCTACAAATAGTAGCCCCGTAATTATTGATTGCGGATCTAACATCGGGTTAAGTGCTTTATACTATCATCAACAATATCCAAAGGCAAAAGTATATTGCATAGAGGCTGATGCAACTATTGCTAATTATTTAAAACAGAATTTAAGTGCGAATAATTGTAATGCAGAAGTTATTGCAAAAGCAGCATGGATACACAATGATGGTGTAAGCTTTTCATCCGAAGGTTCTGATAGCGGAAGTGTTGGGGATGGCAATGCAAGTATTCCTTCTATGGATTTAAATGAATTCTTAAGTCAATTTTCTGAAATAGATTTTCTAAAAATTGATATTGAAGGTGCGGAGAATACAGTAATTCCTCATTGTGCAGAAGCATTGAAAAAAGTAAACTCCTTATTTTTAGAATACCATGGGAGTTATAGCGAGTCGCAAAAACTCGACGAATTACTATCTATTTTAAAAAATGCTGGATTTCACTATTACATAAAAACAGAAAATAAACGCAAAGCACCTTTTGTAAATTTACATAAAGAAAGAATGTATGATTTACAATTAAATATTTATGCATATAGAATTAAATGAAAATTCTGATAATAAATACGGCAGAAATTAAAGGTGGCGCAGCGGTTGCTTGTAATAGGTTACACGAAGCGTTGCTACTCAGTGGGCAACAATCTAAAATGCTTGTAAGGCAAAAATCAAGTTCAGACCCAACTGTATTCGAATTCAGTAATTCTAACATTAGAAAGAAAATTAATTTAGCGTTCTTTTATATAGAACTGTTCATTTTAAAGTTTTTTAAGAAGGCAGGCTACGATTTTTCTTTGCCTTGGTTCGGACCAGCACTACACAAACACCCTCTTGTAAAAGAAGCAGATGTAATACACATACATTGGGTGCAAAATTCTTTTTTAACTCTACGTACATTAAAAAAACTACAACAATTAAACAAGCCTATTGTATGGACCTTGCATGATATGTGGGCATTTACAGGTGGCTGCCATTACAACGGCACCTGCAGAAAATTTGAAACAAATTGTATTGCCTGCCCTCAATTAAAAAATACTGGTATTATTGATTTTAGTAGCCTAATTTTTGAAGAAAAAAAGAATACTTATCAAAAGAACATACAAATAGTTTGCCCTAGCAATTGGTTAGCACAGGAAGCAAAATCGAGTTTTTTATTAAGAGATAATTCAATTGAAGTAATTCCCTACAATATTAATTTTGATTTATTTAAACCATACGACAAAAAAGAATCGAGGGAAAAATTTGGAATTTCAAACGATAAAAAAATAATCCTTTTTGTTTCAATGAATATTGAAGACGAACGCAAAGGTTTTAAATGGTTTAAAGAAGCAATTTTAAAATTAGAAAATAGTATTCCAAACTGGAAAGATACACACGAGATTTTGGCCATAGGGAGAAATTCTGATGCGAAGCATTTCGATACAACAATACATTATACAGGACGACTAAGCAATGTAGAAATGATTTCGAGGGCCTATGCAGCAGCTGATGTATTTGTAGCCCCATCAGAACAAGATAATTTACCCAACACCGTAATAGAGTCGCTTGCATGCGGTACACCAATTGTAGCGTTTAATATTGGCGGTATGCCTGATATGATTGACCATAAAACAAATGGATACTTAGCTGATTTTAAAAATACCGATGAATTAGCAAATGGTATTGTTTTTTGCATGAATAATAATATGAGCACTTCTGCTAGAAACAAAGCCTTGAAAATGTTCGAATCTGCAAAAGTTGCAGAGGCGTATGTTGCCATGTATAAAAAATCAAAATAATTTACTACCACATCTTTCTTATATTTGTTAATGCAATTTAAGTTAACCTCCAACTATATTCCTACCGGCGACCAACCGGAAGCCATTCGACAATTAGTAGAAGGATTGCAAAAAGAAGATCGCTTTCAAACATTACTAGGAGTTACTGGTTCGGGCAAAACCTTTAGTATTGCAAACGTAATACAACAAGTACAACGCCCAACTTTGATATTAAGTCATAATAAAACTCTTGCCGCTCAATTATACGGCGAGTTCAAACAATTCTTCCCAGAAAACTCTGTTAATTATTTTGTTTCGTATTATGATTATTATCAACCAGAAGCTTATCTACCTACTACTAATACATACATCGAAAAAGATTTAGCTATAAACGATGAAATAGAAAAATTAAGATTACGTACATCATCTGCTTTAGTATCGGGCAGAAGAGATGTAATTGTGGTATCATCAGTTTCTTGTATTTATGGAATGGGTAATCCGGCCGATTTTACAGATAGCGTAGTGCGTTTACAAGTAGGCCAAGTGGTAAGTAGAAATGCATTTCTGTTTAGGTTGGTAGAATTACTATATTCCAGAACTACCGCAGAATTTAGACGCGGTACGTTTAGAGTGAAAGGCGAAACGGTAGATGTATATTTAGCTTATGCAGATTATGCCTTGCGCATTTCTTTTTTTGGTGACGAGATTGAAGAGATTAGCACCATAGAACCCAACTCAGGAAAAACAATTGAAAAAATGGACACGAGCTCCATTTATCCTGCCAATTTATATGTGGTTCCTAAAGACCGTATGCAAGGAGCTATTAGAGATATACAAGATGAATTAGTACAACGTAAAGATCAATTTGAGCGTGAGAAAAGAATGTTGGAAGCAAAACGAATTGATGAACGAGTGAATTACGATTTAGAAATGATTCGCGAATTGGGCTATTGTTCTGGCATCGAAAATTACTCAAGATTTTTTGATGGCAGAAAATCCGGAGATAGGCCGTTTTGTTTGTTAGATTATTTTCCGGATGATTATTTAATGGTAATTGATGAAAGCCATGTTACCGTTCCGCAAATTAGAGCTATGTATGGTGGCGATAGATCCAGAAAAAATTCATTAGTAGAATATGGATTCAGATTGCCATCGGCAATGGATAACCGACCTTTAAACTTTCAAGAATTTGAATCCTTGACAGGGCAAATTATTTATGTAAGTGCTACGCCTGGCGATTATGAATTGCAACAATCTGAAGGTGTAGTGGTGGAGCAAATTATACGACCAACAGGTTTGTTAGATCCTTTAATTGAAGTTCGCCCTGTTATAAACCAAGTAGATGATCTGCTTGATGAAATTGATAAAACCATAAAAGAAGGCTTCAGAATTTTAGTAACCACGCTTACTAAACGTATGGCAGAAGAACTAAGTAAATATTTAACACGTTTAAATATTAAATGCAGATACATACACTCCGAAGTGAAAACAATGGAACGTGTAGAAATTTTGAGAGATTTAAGATTAGGTGTTTTTGATGTACTTATAGGTATTAATTTATTGAGAGAAGGGCTAGATTTGCCAGAAGTTTCTTTAGTAGCCATATTAGATGCAGATAAGGAAGGTTTTTTAAGATCTGAACGTTCCTTAATTCAAACCATTGGTAGGGCAGCCCGAAATTCGGAGGGTAGAGTAATTATGTATGCTGATAAAATTACAGAATCGATGCGATTAACCATTGATGTTACCAACAAACGAAGAGAGAAACAAATTCTATACAATACAGAACATGGAATTACCCCTACCACTGTAACCAAAACGAAAGCAGCCATTATTGAGCAAACATCAATTATGGACTTTAAAGATGGGGTACAGCAAGCATATGTAGAGCGAGAAGAGAACTACTTAGCAGCCGACCCTGTGGTACAATACATGAATAAAAACGAGTTGCAAAAAGCCATAGATACTGCTAAAAAAGAGATGCTAAGGGCTTCAAAAGACTTAGATTTCTTAACGGCTGCTAAATTACGAGACGAAATGTTTGCCTTAGAGAGCATTTATAATGAAAAGTTTACAAAGAATGCTTAAACAAGCTTCCCTACTTTCTGTTATTTAATATATTTGTAAACAAAAAATTATCATGTTTAAATTTATTTTAACACTCTTGCTAATTGTTCTTGTGCTTCGCTTTGTAGCAAGGCTTCTAATGCCTTTTATGGTAACCGAAGTAATAAAAAAAGCGCAAAGAACCGTGGAGAACCAATACAGAAATCAACAAACCCAACATAAAGAAGGTGAAATTAATGTTGATTATTCTCCGCCAAAAACAAAAAAGAAATTCAGCTTTACTAAAAACAATGATGACTTTGTAGACTACGAAGAAATCAAAAAATAATTCGATTGAAACACCGCATCGTTGTTGCTTCTAATAACAAACATAAAATTGAAGAGATAAAATCTATTCTCGCAAATCGTTATGATTTGTTGAGTATGGAAGATTTTGGTTTTTATGATGATATTATAGAAGATGCAGATACCTTCGTAGGCAATGCATTAATTAAAGCAAGAACTATCCATCAAAAATTTGGTTGTAACTGTTTGGCAGACGATTCTGGATTACTAATAGAAGCGCTCAATAATGAGCCAGGTGTTTTCTCTGCACGTTATGCTGGCGAACCTGTAAACCATGATCAAAATATTGAAAAGGTATTATTGAAAATGAAAGGTGTTAAAAACAGAAAAGCAAAATTTGTAACTATACTTGCTCTCATTTTAAATAATGAAGAGTTTATTTTTGAAGGCGAAGTGCATGGAAGCATTCGGTTAGAACGTAGCGGAAACAAGGGTTTCGGATACGACCCTATTTTTGAACCATTGGGTTATAGTATTACTTTTGCAGAAATGGAAGAAGCAGAAAAAAATGCCATCAGCCACAGAGCTAGAGCACTAGCAAAAATGGAAATGGAATTTATGAAGTAACGATTTAATTATTCATCAACAGTGGTGCCTAGTTCTTTAAATTCCTGATTTAAGAACTTATTTTGAAAAATGATAATGATTACCACTCCAATACTTATGGCAGAATCAGCAAAATTATAAACAGGTCTAAAGAACACAAATTCTTCTCCAGCCCAAAAGGGAAACCAATCTGGGTAATGAGCTTGTATAATGGGCATATAAAACATATCAACCACCCTACCATGTAATAAATCTGCATAGCCAAAGAGTTTACCATAAAATACAGAATCGATTATATTGCCCAGCGCTCCAGCTAAAATCAAACTAACACAGGTTATTAGTCCAAAATGGTACTTATTTTTTATGATGTAATGAAAAATATAGCCGATTCCAAAAACTGCAAACACTCTAAATAAACTTAAAGCTAATTTACCATAACTACCACCTAATTCAAGGCCAAAAGCCATTCCGTTATTTTCAGTAAAATGTATAATAAACCAATTCCCAATTAAGTTGAATTCTTCACCGATATACATATTGGTTTTAATCCAAATTTTTAAACTTTGATCAATAATTAATACTGCAATAACAATAAGTAGGGGGAATATATATTTTTTCATAGAAATAAAAAGGTATGTGCATTTAACACATACCTTTTAAACGTAATTAGTTTTGTTTTAGCTTAGCTTCCATACTTAGGGTAGTATGTGGCACAGCCCTTAATCTTTCTTTTGGTATTAATTTACCCGTTTCTCTACAAACTCCGTAGGTCTTGTTTTCAATTCGAACTAGGGCAGCTTCTAATTGGTCTATAAACTTTCGCTGACGGGCAGCTAATTGATTAACATGCTCTTTCTCTAAAGTCGCAGAACCGTCTTCTAACACTTTAAATGTACCGGCCGTATCGTCGGTACCGTTGCGGTTAGGATTGCTAAGCGTCTCCGTTAATAATTGCAACTCTTCGCGTGCAGAGTTTAATTTCCTCTGAATAATCTCCTTAAACTCTACTAATTCAGCATCAGCATATCTAGTTTTTTCTGGAATAGCTGATTTAACTGAAGCTACTTTCGTTTCAACTTCTTTTTTCTGTTCTACCTTCTTTACTTCTACTTTTTTACTTGTTTCTTTTTTCAGTACTTCCTTTCGGGGTGCTGTAAGAATAGGTTTTACTACCACCTTGGGTGCAACTTTTTTAGTTTCTACTTTTTTAGGCGTCGCTTTCGATATAATTTTTTTAGCAACAGCTTTCGCCACAACCTTTTTAGAAGTAACTTTTGTTGCCACCTTTTTAGCTACCACTTTAGAAGCAGATTTGCTGGCAGATTTTACAATAACTTTTGCGGCTGCTTTTTTGGGAGCCACCTTTGCTACTGCTTTCTTTACAACTACCTTTTTAGCAACTTTTTTTGCAACTGCTTTCCTAGGTGCTGCTTTTGCTGCTCCCTTTTTAGGGGCAGCTTTAGCTACTCCTTTTTTGGCCGAAACTTTTTTGGAAGTTACTTTTGATAATGTCTTTTTAGCTGTCACTTTTTTAGGGGCTGCCTTTGCCACTGCCTTTTTAGCGGCTGCTTTTTTAGGAGCTGTTTTTGCAACCACCTTTTTAACTACTGCTTTTTTAGGAGCTGCTTTTGCAACAACTTTTTTAGTTGAACCACTCGACTTAGCCGCTTTAACCGGCTTTTTAGCCGTTTTAGTTGGCTTTTTCGATGCTGATGTTGATTTCTTTTTCATTTATTTCAACCCTTTCCTTAATTGTTAGCGAATCGGCAAACACCAATGTGTCAGCCAAAATTTCGGCGCAAATATAATCTAAATTATTATTTAATGAATCTTTAATAAATTCATTTTCAGTCACCCTCACATTTATTCTGTCTGTAACCTCAAAACCCTTTTCCTTCCTTAAATTCTGGATTCTGTTTATAAATTCTCTTGCAATACCCTCTTGGCGTAGGCTCTCACTAATATTTACATCTAATGCAACTGTTAAATTACCCATTACATTTACCAACCAGCCTGGTATATCGTCTGCAATGATTTCAACTTCGGAAGTTGATATGATAAAACCAGCTGTTTTTAGGGTTATTTGGCCATTTTTCTCTAATTCTGCTATCTCTTCTTGCCCAAAGCCGGCAATTTCAGCAGCTACCTCTTTCATGTCTTTCCCTACTTTGGCACCCAATAATTTAAAATTAGGCTTTATCTTCTTTTTAATGAATCCTTCAGTATCTGTTAAATAAGTCAACTCTTTCAAATTTGTTTCAGACAGTATCAATGTCTTTACCCTATCCACTTTATTTGCAAATTTATCGTCGAGTACAGGAATCAATACTTTTTG
>JBILKW010000230.1:0-2706 GCA_044376465.1 Sphingobacteriales bacterium
TTCTAAATTCTTTAGAACGCCTAATATCATAAGGATCTACAGAGCTAGTTAGCATAATTACCTTAATTCTATTCAATAATTCTGTTGGATATTTTTCAAATTCCGTTAAAAATCCAAATCCATTCACAATTGGCATATTTATATCAAGCAGAATTACTTGCGGTATGGTATTTTCATCATTGCTATTTACATTAGCAGATAAATAGGTAAGAGCATTTGTAGCAGAGCTATGTACAATAATATGTTCTGCAACATTATTCTTTGTTAAAATATGAGTATTCACCATGTTATCAATTTGGCTGTCGTCAATCAACATTATGCATTTATATTTATATGTGATCATAAAATTGTAAGTTAAATTAACAAAGATGCTGTTTAATTAATCTGATTAGTAAATATATTGTAAAAATTGAGTTAATTCCCGCTCTAGTAATAAAAATAAATTTATCTGCAAATTAAAGGCAACATCCTCATTAATTTTGTTAGGGCGTTATTTAGCTTTCAATTGATAATAGATATAAGATAGTACACCATGAAAAAATTGATTTTTGATGTTAAGCATTCCTATCATTTAATATATTTGTAACATGGACAAAGCATGGGTACGATTTATATATCTTGTTTGCAGAGTTGTTGCGATTTATTTTTTATTGATAGAGATAAATTTTTTAGGGTTATTTGGATATTCGCCTAGCATCTTTGAATTAAAGAACCCCTCTTACACGGTAGCATCAGAAGTGTATGCCAGGGATGGAAGTTTATTAGGAAGGTATTATCGTGAAAATCGCTCTCCTATTAAGTATGAAGAAATTCCACAAAACCTAATAGATGCCTTAATAGCAACTGAGGATGTGCGTTTTTATAAACACCATGGAATTGATTTTCAATCTTTGTTATCTAGTGTTTATTCCACTGCAACCGGTGATAAGCGTGGAGCGAGTACGATTACTCAGCAATTAGCCAAAAACCTATACCGCACAAGGAGTAAAAGTTCACAAGGTTTAATACGATTTATTCCAGGATTAAGTACAGCGATTTATAAAACCAAAGAATGGCTTACGGCATTAAAGTTAGAAATGCTGTATACCAAACGTGAAATTTTGGAGATGTATTTAAATACAGTAGGTTTTGGTAATAATACCTTTGGAATTAAGGTAGCATGTACCAAATATTTCAGTAAGAATCCTGATAAACTAAAAGACGAAGAGGCAGCGTTACTTATAGGTATGTTAAAAGCTACATCTACTTTTAACCCCATAAACAATCCGGATAAAGCTAAAGAAAGACGCAACGTAGTACTTTCGCAAATGCATAAATCTGGATTCATTACCAAAAAAGAATACAATAGGTTAATAAATAAAGAATTGCGTTTAACCATAACCGAAGACGATGAAGACTTGAGCAAAGACTCTTACATAAGAACTGCTGTTGCTAGTTACTTAAAAGAATGGTGTGAAGATAATGATGTTGATTTGTACGCAGATGGATTAAAAATTTATACCAGTATCGATCCAATTATTCAGAAACATGCGGAAGAAGCAATGAAAGATTGGATGAAAACCTTGCAAAAAAGATTTCAGAACCATTGGCAAAACGAAGTGCCTTGGAGAGATGAAAATGGAATAGAAATCCCGAATTTTTTAGAAACATTAGCCAAACGACTGTCTCTTTACAAAAAGTTAGAAAAAATATACGATGGCAATATAGACTCGATTAATGTAGCCTTAAATAAAAAACATCGCATGCGCGTGTTTACGTGGAAAGGTGAAAAAGATACTACTTTTTCTACCTATGATTCTCTCGCCTATTATGCTAAAATATTACAGTCTGGTTTAATGAGTTTCGACCCAGTTACTGGTCACGTAAAAGCATACGTGGGTGGAATTAACCATGAGTATTTTAAATACGACCATGTAATGCAAGCCAAGCGCCAAGCGGGTTCTACATTTAAACCTTTTGTGTATTTAACTGCAATCGAAAATGGCTATTCTCCTTGCGATAAAATGATTGACAAGGCTTTTACAATAACATACAAGGAAGAGGGTGAAACCAAAACCTGGTCGCCTAAAAATTCTGATTGGGTATTTACTGGCAAAGAAATGTCGCTACGTTGGGCCATGGGTAAATCTTGCAACTCAATTACAGCACAATTAACAGAGGCTGTGGGTTGGGACAATGTGGTGAAGTATGCTAAAAAAATGGGAATAGAAAGTCCTCTAAAATCTGTTCCGTCTGTAGGCTTGGGTTCTAATGATGTTACTATTTATGAAATGGTGCGTGCTTATGGAACTATACTAAACAAAGGTGTAAAAACCGAACCTCTATTGGTTACCAAAATTTGCGACCATGAGGGAAAAGTGATTAAAGAGTTTGAACCCATTCAAGAACGTGTGTTATCAGAAGAAACTGCTTGGTTAATGTTATACATGTTTAAGGGCGGTATGGAAGAGCCAGGAGGTACATCACAAGCTTTGTGGGAATTTGATTTGTGGAAAAAAGGAAATGAAATTGGAGGAAAAACTGGAACGACCTCTAACCACTCTGATGGTTGGTACATGGGTATCTCTAAAGATTTGGTTACGGGTGTTTGGGTGGGTGCAGACGAAAGAAGTATACACTTTAGAACATCCGACTATGGCGAAGGTTCCAAAACTGCATTGCCCATTTATGGTAAATTTATGGAGCGTTTATACAAAGACCCTAAGT
>JBILKW010000231.1:0-2698 GCA_044376465.1 Sphingobacteriales bacterium
TTTAGATGTAGATAAATTAGTACATGCAGAGGAAAATGAACGTAACAATATTTTTGAATTACGAAAAAACCCGAATCAAATTAAGAAAGAAAAAGGGCCAAAAGGGGAATTCGACGTAATGTATCAACTAGAAATTCCTAACATATCGAAAAAATAAAAAATGAAAAGACTAAACTTATTATTTTTATTTTTTTTAGTAATACTTGCAAAGCAAGTTTTTTCTAATGATACGATTGTATATAATAACGAATCTACGATACAATCTATCGGAAATGAAATCTATCTTTTAAAAGATGAAAGCAATTCATTGGGCTTTACTAACGTTATCAATTCTGATAAATTTATAAAAAGCAATGTAAATGTTCCTAATCTTGGGATTAGCACTAATACATTTTGGATTCGGTTTACGATAAAAAATGAAATATCCAGCAGTAAAATTGTACTACAATTACAATATCCTATTTTAGACGAGGTAATTTTTTACTTGCCTAACGGACAGGGTAAATTCGATAGTATTATAGCTGGAGAATTTCTTCCATTTAATAATCGAAAAATTAATCATCAAAATCATTTATTTTATTTAGATATACAACAAGGGGAGGCTACTACTTATTACATGAAAGTAAAAAGTGGAGAACAAATACAGCTGCCTTTATCAATTGGGGCTGAAAAGCCAGTATATGAAGATTTAATACAAAAAGACTTAGTATTTGGATTATACATAGGAATTATTCTGGTAATGGCCATTTATAACTTATTTGTTTATTTTACCGTTCGAGATAAAAGCTATTTATACTACGTTTCCTATATTATTTTTGTAGGCCTAACACAAGCTGTTTTACAAGGGTATAGCTTTAAATATTTATGGCCAAATAATACTTGGATGGTTTTGCAAAGTACTTTTTTAATTCCGGTATTAAACGGCTGGACGGCTATTGTATTTGTAAAATATTTTTTAAATACTTCTACCATTTACCCTATAGGGAATAAAATTTTAAATGGGATATTTATTTTATATGCGGTATGTTTTGTATTAAGCTTATGCGGTGAATTTTATTACGCTCAAAATTTAGTTCAACTCACAGCAATGATAGGTTCATTGTTAACGATATACATTGCTTATAAAATAGGTAAACTTGGTTATCGTCCGGCAAATTACTTTTTGGTTGCATGGACTATTTTCTTGCTTAGTGTGGTAGTTTTTGTATTGAGAAATTTCAATATTTTACCATATAATAACTTTACTTTCTATGCCTTACAAATTGGCTCGGCATTAGAAGTAACCTTATTGTCATTTGCACTCGCTGATAAAATAAATATTTATAGAAAAGAAAAAGAATATTCGCAATTAGAGGCTTTGCGTATTTCACAAGAAAATGAAACAATTATTCGCGAGCAAAATGCAATGTTAGAAGTAAAGGTACAAGAACGTACACATGAATTAAATTTATCGAATCTAGAATTAAATTTAGCATTAACGAATCTAAAAAATGCCCAAACACAATTGGTTGATGCAGAAAAAATGGCATCGCTCGGCCAATTAACTGCAGGTATAGCCCATGAAATTAATAACCCAATAAATTTTGTGAGTTCTAATATTAAACCATTACGCAGAAATGTTGAAGATTTACAAGCGCTTATTTTTAAATTTGAAGAAGTAATAGCTGCTCAAAAAATTGAAGATAAATTTCAAGTGGTAAATAATTATAAAATTGAAATAGATTATGATTATCTAACAAATGAAATTGACATTTTGTTAAAGGGGATGGCTGAAGGTGCTAGTAGAACAATAGAAATTGTAAAGGGCCTAAAAAGTTTTTCAAGATTAGATGAATCAGACTTAAAGTTTGCAAATATTAACGAAGGAATTGAATCTACTTTAATTATTTTAAGCAGCACATTTAGGGGTAAAATTAATATAAAAAAAGAGCTTGGAACTATACCAGAAATCGAATGCTTTGCTGGTAAATTGAATCAAGTTTTTTTGAATATCATAAACAATGCTGCTCAAGCGGTATTAGCTATGCATCGTAATACTGATGATGGAAAAATTGTAATTAAAACAGAAAGCAACGATGATCTTGTTCGTATACATGTTATTGATAATGGAATAGGAATGACAGAAGAAGTTAAAAGTAAAATATTTGATCCGTTTTTTACAACAAAAAAAGTAGGGGAGGGCACAGGTCTAGGTTTATCAATAGTTCATAATATAATAGAATTACACAATGGTAAAATTGAAGTAAAATCTGAATTAGGGGTAGGCACTGAATTTATAATTACACTTCCGTTATTTCAATTTAATGAGCAAAAATAAAATACATGTGTTATATGTGGATGATGAGGTAAACAACCTTCAGTCATTTAAAGCCTTATTTAGAAGAAATTACGAAATATTTACTGCCGAATCTGCTGAGGAAGGCATTAACATTCTTGGAAGAGAACTAATACACGTAATTATATGCGATCAGCGAATGCCGGGAATGACTGGAGTTGAATTTTTCGAATCTATTTTAGTTAGGCATCCACACCCGGTAAGAATTTTACTCACGGGATATACAGATATACAGGCCGTGGTTGAAGCAATTAACCGTGGCGAGATTTATAGATTTATTGATAAGCCTTGGGATCAACAAGTATTAGATGTTGCGATAAAGAATGCATATGAAATTTATCATACTAAACTTTTGCTACGAGA
>JBILKW010000232.1:0-2684 GCA_044376465.1 Sphingobacteriales bacterium
AGTCATCTATTTTATGTTGATGTTTGTGGTAAGTTTCTTCATTGGTAAATATTTTGGAGCCGATTATTCAAAGAGTACATCCATTGCGTTTACGGCTACTGGAAATAATTTTGAATTAGCCATAGCAGTAGCTATTGGGGTATTTGGAATTAACAGCGGACAAGCTTTTGCGGGGGTTATAGGCCCATTGGTAGAAGTGCCTGCTTTAATAGCATTGGTAAATTTAGCCTTTTGGTTTCGTAAAAAATATTTCATTAAAACAGTTTAACGATGTTCGAAAAATTAGAAAATACTGTTTCAGAAATTTCGAAAATTAATATTTCTGAAGAGCGTAAAAAAGTATTACAGCCCTTGGTTGAGTATATAAAATTGAAAAAAGAAAAAGGGGAACCCATCCGATTAAATTTTATTTGTACCCATAATTCTCGTCGCAGCCATTTAGCACAAGTATGGGCGCAAACCATGGCTCATTATTTCAACATACCTAATGTACAATGTTATTCTGGAGGCACAGAGGCAACCGCTATGTTCACAAAGGTGTTGGAAACATTAGCTTTTCAGGGTTTTGAGTGCAGCAAGCTCACCGATACAAGCAATCCTATTTACGAATTGAAATACGATTTAGGTGAATCGCCTATCGTTTGTTTTTCGAAAGCATTTGATGATGCATTTAACCCATCGAAAAACTTTGCAGCCATACTCACCTGCAACAGTGCGGACGAAGCTTGCCCTTACATTGCCGGAGCGGAAATCAGAATACCAATAAAATACGATGATCCCAAAGCCTTCGATGGTACCGAACAAATGGATGAAAAATATTTGGAACGAAGCAGGGAAATCGCGTCCGAGTTGTTCCAGGTCTTTTTCTCTAGTCGTTAGTATTTAGACAAGAGAATCTTACCTGTTAGAATTTAGAATTTAGAATTTAGTTTTTAGAATTTAGAATTTATTTCATTATTCGTTCTACATATTCTCCAGTTTCGGTATTGATTTTTAGTTTGTCGCCAACCTCCACAAACAAAGGAACCTGAACATTAATATTACCTTCTACTTGGGCCATTTTAAACAGTTTGCCTTTAACGCCTACTTCCGAATAAATGGTTTCTAATTCTACGTGTTTAGGTAAATCGCCGGCTAATGGTTTTTCATTTTCATCAAAACGAATTTTCAAAATCATTCCTTCTTTTAAAAATTGAATAGCCTCACCGAAAATAGTATTAGGCACTGGTATTTGATCATACGTTTCTTGGTTCATACAGATCAAAGAGTCGCCTTCTGTATAAAGGAATTGCATTTCGTGCTCATCTACACGTATAATGTCTACTTTCTCACCCGAGCGAAAACGAACTTCACTTTGCTTGCCAGTTTCTACGTTTCTACATTTTAAAGAATAGATAGCATTTCCTTTGCCAGGGGTAATATGATCGTAGTCTATAACCTTTAATAGCTCGTTATTGTAGCGTATAAAGGAGTTCTTGCTTAATTCGGATGTAGTAGCCATTTGTTTTTATATTTTGCCAAAGGTACTAAAAAAGGGGAAGGAGGTTGCAAGTTAAATAATCCTGCATATTTTTTTAAAACACATATGAATAAATTCATAACGTTCTCAAACAAAAAATGCCGTCCATTGCGGGCGGCATTTTGCTTTGGCGGAGAGTGAGGGATTCGAACCCCCGGACCTGTTACAGTCAACAGTTTTCAAGACTGCCGCAATCGACCACTCTGCCAACTCTCCGCCGCAAAAGTACAAAAACACTACTTTCTACCAAATATTATTTTAAGATTTTTTTAATGTATTGATAGTCTATGTATTAATTTCAGGTTGTCCGTTCATTTACTAAATATTTACCCCAATGAGCCTGCCTATACCAAATGTTACCGCCGCTGCTGCCAATCCAAAGAGCAATTGGCGCATGCCCGAATACCATACATTTTTACCCGTAAACAAGGTGATCGCCGCACCGATTAAGAACAATCCGATAGCACTAAAACCGATGCTAAAATACACCGCTTTCATTCCTTCCATAAATATAAAGGGGAATAAGGGGATGATGGCTCCAATGGCAAACAATATAAACGAATAAATTGCGGCTTCCATGGCAGAGCCTTCCATTTCTGCAGGGTCAATTCCTAACTCTTCTCTTACCATAATCTCATGCGCCTGGTCTTTGTCTTTCATAATCTCTGCAGCCATTTCATGCGCTTGTGCTTCGGGTATGCCCTTTGCAATATAAATTAAGGCCAGCTCTCGCATTTCGCCTTCGGGGTTTGTTTCTAATTCCTCCATCTCCAATTCCATTTGGTTTTCATATAATTCTTGCGAACTCTTTACCGAAATCCATTCGCCCAAAGACATTGATAAGGCTCCGGCAAGTAAGCCTGCAGAACCTGCTAATAAAACTCCTGTATTGCCCGCGCTCGCGCCTGCTACGCCCATTACTAAGCTGAAGTTAGATACCAAGCCATCGTTACCACCCAACACCGCTGCACGTATGGCATTGCCTCCTACAGATCGATGCCTTTTTTCAAAACGAGAGAGTTGTTTGCCAGTCACGTTTTCTTCCTTCTCTAATATGTTGCGTAATATTTTAACATGGTTGGTTTCCGCTCCCGTTAGTTGCATGTTCAGCTTTTTCTTGTTCAATAAAACTCCGTTCGATAAGCTCTTCTCTGTATCCATCAAC
>JBILKW010000233.1:0-2678 GCA_044376465.1 Sphingobacteriales bacterium
TCGCCAAAGTGGTTCTGTGCCAAAATTAAATCAAGAACTAAAAGTACAAATGCTTAGTACTATGTACACTGAGCTCGTTAAAAATTTGGAATTCTCGAAACTCACTTTGATGAGAGAGGAGCCTTTAATTCAAATTATCGATACCCCAATTTATCCTTTAGAGAAAATTAAATTCGGAAAATTAAAAGGAATTGTACTCGGCGCGATGTTATTTTTATCTCTTACAGTTCTCTTTTTTACAATAAAACATTTCATAAAAAATTATTTATAATCTTGAAAAAGCATATAGCAATAATTGGTCTGGGGTATGTTGGCCTCCCTTTGGCCATAGAATTTGGCAAAAAGTATAGCGTGCTAGGTTTTGACATTAATACCAATAGAGTTGAAGAATTAAAGAATGGATCAGACAGGACGCAAGAAGCAGACTTAGAGGGCATGAAATATGCAATGAGCCTCTCGGAAAATGCAGGTCTTTCCTTTTCTTGTAATACCGATGATTTGAAAAAATGCAACGTTTACATTGTAACCGTTCCTACTCCAATTGATCAGTTTAAAGCTCCAGATTTAACTCCTTTAATTAAAGCATCCGAAATGCTCGGCAAGGTGCTCAAAAATGGTGATATTGTAATATACGAATCTACTGTGTACCCTGGCTGTACAGAAGAAGATTGTGTGCCGGTGTTAGAAAAATTCTCTGGTTTAAAATTTAACAAAGATTTTTATTGTGGGTATTCTCCAGAAAGAATCAACCCAGGAGACAAAATAAATACCCTTACGAAAATTAAAAAAGTAACTTCAGGTTCAACTCCTGAAATAGCTAATTTGGTAGATGAACTTTACTCGAGCATCATTACAGCAGGAACTCATAAAGCCCCGAGTATTAAAGTGGCAGAAGCAAGTAAAGCTATAGAAAATGCACAACGCGATGTAAATATCTCTTTTGTAAATGAACTTTCTTTAATTTTTGATAGAATTGGAATTGATACGCAAGATGTATTAGATGCTGCTGGTACTAAGTGGAATTTTTTAAAGTATAAACCCGGGTTAGTTGGTGGGCATTGCATTGGTGTAGATCCATATTACTTAGCTCATAAGGCAGAATCATTAGGGTATCATCCTCAAGTTATTTTATCGGGCAGAAGAGTGAATGATAACATGGGAATGTTTGTGGCAAACAAAGTGTTAAAATTAATGATAGGTAAAGGGCACGTAATTAAAGGTGCCAATGCCTTGATTTTAGGTATAACCTTTAAAGAGAATTGCCCCGATGTTAGAAATACTAAAGTAGTTGATATTTACAACGAATTGATACAGTTTGGAATTAATGTAGATGTATACGATCCATGGGCAGATGCACAGGAAGTGAAGCATGAATACGGCATCCAAATTTTATCTGAATTAACGGATAAAAAATACGACTCGGTTATTGTAGCTGTAGCACATGATGAATTCTTGAAAATAGATTTCAAAACATTGCAAGCTAACAATACTGTAATCTTTGATACAAAAGCTTGTATAGATAGAACACTTGTTGACGGCAGACTTTAATCCGCTTTAGTCTCTGCTCTCTCTGCGACTCTGCATTCTTAGCGTCTCAAATTAAAAGATATGAAAATTGAAATGGTTGACCTTAAAGGTCAATATCAAAAAATAAAAACAGAAATAGACCAAGCGATGATCAATTGCGTGGAATCTGCTGAATTTATAAATGGAAAATTAGTTGCAGAATTTTCTGATAACCTTGCAAAATTTGTAGGTGCTAAACATGTAATCCCTTGTGCCAATGGTACAGATGCCTTACAAATTGCACTAATGGCTTTAAATCTAAAACCTGGTGACGAAGTGATTGTTCCGGCATTTACTTATGTTGCAACTGCAGAAGTGATTGCATTGTTAAATCTTGTTCCGGTAATGGTAGATGTGATGCCAGATGATTTCAGCATCAATTTAGAACAAGTGAAACAATCTATTACTCCCAAAACAAAAGCAATTGTTCCAGTTCATTTGTTCGGGCAATGTGCAGGAATGGAGGAGTTGTTACTCATTGCAAAAGAAAATAATATATACGTAGTAGAAGATACCGCCCAGGCAATTGGTGCGGAGTATACCTTTAAAGATGGAAGTATTCAGCAAGCTGGAACCATGGGAGATGTAGGTACTACTTCGTTTTTCCCTTCTAAAAATTTAGGATGTTATGGTGACGGCGGGGCTATTTTTACAAATAACGATGAATTAGCTACTCGTTTAAAAATGATGGCTAACCACGGGCAATCAAAAAAATATCAACACGATGTAATTGGTGTAAATTCTAGATTAGACACACTACAAGCTGCGATTTTAAACATCAAATTAAAACACCTTAATGAATATTGCGCAGCAAGAAATTCAGCAGCCGATTATTACGATCATGAATTAAAAAATATTGATGGTTTAATTACACCTGTACGTGTTTCTAATTCAACACATGTGTTTCATCAATATACTATGAAAATTAAAGATGGTAAACGCGATGCTTTGAAAAATTATTTACAAGAGAAAGGGATACCATCAATGGTTTATTACCCATTCCCATTACATTTTCAAAAAGCATATCAATCAAATAGGTTTCCAAAAGGATCATTGCCTATATCCGAAAAATTATGCGAGGAGGTTTTATCATTACCCATACACACAGAAAT
>JBILKW010000090.1:0-8794 GCA_044376465.1 Sphingobacteriales bacterium
TCATCACTTACCATAAATTCAAAGGCATCGTTATGGAACAATTTCCAAAACTTACGCAAGAACTTAAACACACCTTCAATACCATTGGTATTCCATGGTTTGCTTTGTTCTAGTGGGCCTAAAAACATTTCATACATTCGCAAAGTATCGGCGCCGTAACGTTCTATAATATCATCAGGATTTACCACGTTGAATTTCGACTTCGACATTTTTTCGACTTCGGAACCACATAAGTATTTCCCATCCGACAAAATAAATTCTGCATTTGCATATTCTGGATTTGAAACTTTAAACTTTTCAATATCCAATACATCATTCGTTACAATATTTACATCCACATGTAATGCAGTGTTTGGATGTTCTTTTCTTAAATCGTAGGATACAAATTTTTTTGTTCCAGTAACACGGTACACAAAATTCGATCGGCCTTGTATCATCCCTTGGTTGATCAACTTTTTAAAAGGTTCTTCAAAAGTTAAATACCCTTTGTCTTTCAAAAATTTAGTCCAAAACCTCGAATACAATAAATGCCCTGTAGCATGCTCCGAACCTCCAATATATAAATCTACTTGGTTCCAATAGTCCAATGCTTCCTTGCTTGCAAATTGATTCGCATTTTTCGGATCCATGTAACGCAAGAAATACCACGACGATCCTGCCCAACCTGGCATGGTAGTTAATTCATATTCGTATTGGTTTTCGTATTTCCAATCGCTTGCCCTCGCCAATGGCGGTTCACCACTTTCGGTAGGTAAAAATTTATCTACCGCTGGCAATTCCAAAGGTAAATTAGCATCATCTACTAAATAAGGCATGCCATTTTTGTAATACACAGGTATAGGTTCGCCCCAATAACGTTGGCGACCAAATACTGCATCGCGCAAGCGGTAATTTATTTTTCCTTTTCCTAAATTTCTTTTTTCAATTTCTTCAATCATTTTTTGCATGGCTTCTTTTACATCTAAGCCATTTAAAAAATCAGAATTAATTACCATCCCTTCTTTGGCATCGTAGGCTTCTATACTGATGTCGCCACCTTCTACTACTTGCTTAATTGGTAAGTTGAAATGTTTTGCAAAAGCATAATCTCTTGTATCATGCGCGGGCACGGCCATTACAGCTCCTGTACCATAACTCGCCAATACATAATCGCCAATCCATACCGGAATATCTTCATTCGTAAATGGATGTTTAACATAAGCTCCCGTGAATACTCCCGAGATAGTTTTTACATCACTCATACGATCGCGCTCGGTTTTAATCGCAGACGCTTTCTTATACGCTTCTACAGCTTCTTTACAATCGGCAGTGGTAATCTGATCCACTAATTCATGTTCGGGAGCAAGCACCAAAAAGGAAACACCAAAAACAGTATCGGGGCGAGTGGTAAACACTTCGATGTTCTCAAAGCTCAAACTCGATCCCTTACTCTTCCCTATCCAATTGCGTTGCATTTCTTTCACTGCATCTGGCCAATCTATCGTATCCAATCCTGTAAGTAATCGCTCTGCATAAGCAGTAATGCGCATCGACCATTGGCGCATTAATTTTTGCTCCACTGGGTAACCACCGCGTTCAGAAAATCCATCTTTCACTTCATCGTTCGCCAAAACGGTTCCCAATGCTGGGCACCAATTCACCCAACTATCCGCCAAATACGCCAATCGGTAATTCAATAAAATATTTTGTTGCTTTTCTTCAGTGAAGCCTTTCCATTCATCGGCAGTAAAAATTTCTTGCTCGTGTTGGTTTGCATGTACATTTGCATTTCCATCCTTCTCAAATAGGGCAATAAGGCTCGAAATATCTTCCGCCTTATCTGTATCATTATTATACCAAGAATTAAATAACTCCTTAAAAATCCATTGCGTCCAGCGATAATACAACGGATCGCTGGTCATCACCACACGGTCCCAATCGTAAGAAAAACCAATTCTATCCAATTGTACGCGGTAACGTGCCACATTATCTGCGGTAGTAATAGCCGGATGTTGCCCAGTTTGTATGGCATATTGCTCCGCAGGCAAGCCGAACGAATCGTAGCCCATTGGGTGCAATACATTAAACCCTTTCAATCTTTTATACCTCGAAAAAATGTCGGTAGCAATGTATCCGAGCGGGTGCCCAACGTGTAATCCAGCACCCGAAGGGTACGGAAACATGTCTAACACATAATATTTAGGCTTTTCTGAATTGTTTTCAGCCTTAAATACCTTTTTTTCAGCCCAATAACGCTGCCAATCTTGTTCGATCTTTCTAAATTGATAATCCATATGCTTTAATTGCCTGCGAATTTATTAAATTTTTTATCTTCGCACGTTAGCGAATTGATATGAATCAGCATTCTGAACAAGCTCCTAAAAAAGGAATTAAAACATTTTACATCTCCACCATCTTCAGCATTTCCTTGGTTTTGTTGATGGTTGGGCTATTAGGGCTTATTGTTTTACACGGTAAAAACCTAAGTAATTTCGTCAAAGAAAATATTGTGTTAAATATAATTTTGGATGAAGAAGCCCGTGATGCCGATATTTTCAAGCTTCAAAAGGAAATTGAGAAGAACGATGCCATTAAATCTACCGAATACATTAGCAAAGAATTAGCTGCTCGTAACCTTTCGAAAGATTTAGGCGAAGATTTTGTGAAATTTCTTGGTTACAACCCGCTTACCGCTTCTATCGATGTGTATTTGAAAGCAGATTTTGCCACTAAAGCAGAAATTAAAAAATTCAGCAATAAATTAAAAAGTAAAGAATTTGTGAAAGAGGTTGTTTACCAAGAATCATTAGTGGATTTAGTAAATCAAAACCTTCGTTCGATTAGCGTAATTATCATCGTTTTTGGCGCAACTTTATTATTAATTGCAGTAGCGCTTATAAACAACAGCATTCGCCTAGCCATGTATTCTCAACGATTTATCATTAGAAGTATGCAATTAGTAGGTGCCACCCGAGGATTTATACGTAAACCATTTATCATCACCGGAATTTTACATGGCTTATTAGGAGCTTTAATAGCCATCTCTTTACTGATAGCAGCCTTATTTTTAGCTCGCAACGAAGTTCCCGACTTAATTATTTTACAAGATTTCACAGAGTTTGCCATTCTTTTTGTTGGCATCATTTCTATGGGGATACTTATTTCATTCCTTAGCACGTTTTTTGCAGTAAATAAATACTTAAACCAACATATCGACGATTTATATAGAAAATAATATGAGCAAGAAAGAAACAAAAAAAGAAGAAAACGTAACTGCTAAAAAAGTAGACTTCGTTTTTTCAAAAGATAATTACAAATGGTTGTTTATTGGAATGGCCACTATTGTATTAGGTTTTATATTGATGTCGGGAACAGAAGACATTCTTGATTTTCGTAAAATTACCATAGCTCCAATTGTAGTATTAGCTGGTTTTGGGATTGTAACTTTTGCCATTCTTAAAAAACCTAGAGATTAATGACCGTTTTTCAAGCTATTATTATTGCCATTGTAGAAGGCATTACAGAGTTTCTTCCTGTTTCTTCTACTGGGCACATGATTATAACTACTTCCATCATGGGAATCAGCCATGCTGAATTCACCAAATTATTTACCATTGCCATTCAATTTGGAACCATACTCTCTGTACTGGTTTTGTATTGGAAAAAGTTTTTTCAAAGTATTAACTTCTACTTAAAACTTTTTGTAGGATTTATTCCTGCAGCAGTTTTTGGAATTTTGCTTTCAGATTGGATCGATTCATTACTCGAAAATGTTATTGTAGTTGCCATCATGCTTTTATTGGGTGGTATTGTATTTATACTGATAGATAAATGGCTCAGCAAATCAGAACATAAAACTGAAGAGGAACTGAGTTTTCCAAAAGTATTTAAAATAGGCTTGTTTCAATGCATCGCAATGATTCCGGGGGTTTCCAGATCTGCTGCTACCATTATTGGCGGGGTAACACAAGGGCTTAGCAAAAAACAAGCTGCAGAATTTTCTTTCTTCTTGGCTGTACCAACCATGTTTGCTGCAACTTGTAAAAAGATGCTCGACTATTACCAATCTGGAATTACATTCGGCGCAGAAGAATGGAAATTATTAGCCATCGGAAATTTAGTAGGGTTTATTGTGGCAATTATTGCCATTAAATCGTTCATCAATTTTATAACAAAAAACGGATTCAAAGTATTCGGATATTATAGAATTATTGTAGGTGCAACCATTATCATCCTTTATTTCATGGGCATCGAACTTACCATCATTTAAAATTAATTGCCAACAACATGTCTGCTTTCGATTTTGAAAATGGAGAATTAATTCTCGTCGATAAACCTTTAAATTGGACATCTTTCGACGTGGTGGGTAAAATCAGAAATTCAACACGAATAAAAAAAATTAAAGTAGGTCATGCAGGTACATTAGATCCATTGGCAACGGGTTTGTTAATTATTTGTACAGGCAAGCTCACTAAAAAAGTAGATGAGTTTTTAGCTGAAGAAAAGGAATATACAGGAACCATCACACTGGGCGCTACTACTCCATCTTACGATTTAGAAACAGAAATTAATCACACCTTCCCTACCGACCATATTACCGAAGAGATGATAGCTGAAGCGGCTAAAACGTTCGAAGGAGAAATTGAACAAGTATCTCCACTGTATTCTGCCTTAAGAATAGACGGAGAAAGAGCCTACCACAAAGCTCGTCGCGGCGAAGAAGTAAAAATGAAAGCTCGCAAAGTTCGAATAGAGGCATTTGAAGTTACAAAAATAGAGATGCCAATCATCCATTTCAGAATAGTATGCAGCAAAGGAACCTATATAAGATCCATTGCCCATGATATTGGTAAAATTTTACAATCGGGTTCACATTTATCTTCTTTAAGAAGAACCAGAAGTGGTAACTTTAAAATTGAAGATGCATGGAATTTAGAGTCGCTTATTGAAAAAATTAAAACAGAACGTTTCGAAAAAGAAAAATTAGAAAACAATTCTTAATTTTTACACTTATATAAGAGGTGAAAGTATATAGAAGTATAGATGAATTTGAGAACAAACAAAATGCCATTGTAACTACTGGCACTTTTGACGGCGTTCATTTCGGTCACCAAAAAATACTTACACGCTTAAAAGAAGTTGCCCAACAAGTAAACGGAGAAACAGTTATCATTACCTTTTTCCCGCACCCACGTTTAGTATTATTTCCGGAGGACAATGATTTAAAGCTCATCAATACCCTCGAAGAAAAAATAGAATTACTTTCAGAAGTTGGCATCGATCATCTTATCATCATTCCCTTTACCAAAGAATTCTCCCGACTGAGCTCATTAGAATTTGTACAAGAAATTTTAGTAAGAAAAATTGGCACCAAACGTTTAGTAATTGGCTACGATCATCATTTTGGAAAAAATAGAGAAGGAAGTTTTGAACATTTAAAAGAGTATGCACCCGAATACGGATTTCAAGTTGAAGAAATTCCAGAACAAGATATTAACGATGTAGCAGTAAGTTCTACTAAAATTAGAAATGCCATTTTAAAAGGCGATGTAACAACTGCAAATACCTATTTAGGATATGTGTTTAATTTAAGCGGAGTCGTAACAAAAGGCGATCAAATTGGTCGCACTATCGGCTATCCCACCGCGAATATAAAAGTACCAGAGCAATACAAACTTATTCCTGGAGATGGTATATATGCCTCGAGCATTTTTATGGATGAAAAAGAATACCAGGGGATGTTATACATTGGCAATCGCCCAACTGTAAACGGTTTAAGCAAAGTGATAGAAGTAAACATTTTCGATTTCGAGCAAGATATTTACGATAAAAACATAAAAGTGAGCTTCCACCAATACATTCGAGGCGATAAAAAACTAAACGGCTTAGAAGAGCTAAAAAGGGCACTTTCTGAAGATAAACTAGCCTGTTTGGAATACTTTAGTAAAATAGGCAAAAAATAAAATATTCTTTTAATTTTGGTGGCACGACTTAAGTGGTGCCACCACTTAAGTCGTGCCACCAAAATTAACTCAATTCAAAATCCTCCGTCTTCGGAAAATCTACAAATGCTGTCAATAATACCTCCGGAATTTCTCTTGCTAATTTTCGCTCTACCACGTCTAACCAAGAACCATCAACTGTTACAGTTGCCATTAATTTGCCTTGCTCGTTTACAAAGCGATGCTCAAAAGACCATTTGCTTGCGTCCGCTTTCATTTTAGACAGGTATACTTCTAAGGTAATTTGATCGCCGAGTTTTATCTCTCTCCTGAAAACGGCTTCCTCTCTAAATATAACCGGACCCATTTTAAGCTCTTTAAACTTCTCCATGGTTAATCCTAAGCTTCCGAGTATTTCTATTCTTTGCTGCGCGCAGAAGTCGTAAAATACGCTGTGGCGCATGTGGAAATTCGGGTCGAGGTCCGACCAACGAATGGAAATGTGTTTTTTGTTTATTGACATTGTATCTTAAATTTTGTACACTGTAAGTTGTACATTGTACAGCGTACAACGTACAGTGTACTATTTAAATTTTAGTTTTCAAATACTTCGCAGTATACGAGTTCTTATTCTTCAATAACTCTTCGGGAGTTCCTGCAAATACTAGGTTCCCACCTTTTTCTCCGCCTTCTGGGCCAATATCAATTACCCAATCTGCACATTTAATTACGTCCATGTTATGTTCTATTACAATTATAGAATTTCCTTGTGCAATTAATGCTTCAAAAGATTTGAGTAATTTTTTGATATCATGGAAATGCAAACCTGTAGTGGGTTCATCAAATACAAATAAGGTGTGTTGCGTTGCATTTCCTTTTACTAAAAACGATGCTAGTTTAATACGCTGCGCTTCCCCGCCAGATAAGGTATTCGACGATTGACCTAAGTGTACATACCCTAAGCCTACGTCTGCAAGAGGCTGTATTCTACTTATAATTTTCTTTTCATCAACAAAAAATTCTATGGCCTCATCTATGGTTAAATCCAATACATCCGAAATATTTTTGCCTTTGTATTGCACATCCAATACTTCTTGCTTAAATCGTTTACCCCCACAACTTTCGCATGGCAAATAAATATCAGCCATAAATTGCATTTCCACTTTTACCTCTCCCTCCCCTTGGCAAACCTCGCATCTACCACCATCTACGTTAAAAGAAAAATGAGATGGCTTTAATCCTTGTGCTTTTGCTGATGATTGAGATGAATACAGATTTCGAATTTCATCATATGCTTTAACATAGGTTACAGGATTGGATCTCGACGATTTTCCAATTGGATTTTGATCAACCATTTCTACTTGATGGATGGATTTCATATCTCCTTCTAAACCATCAAATGCTCCTGTTTGCTCTCCAGTATAATTGCCTAACATTTTTTGCAATGCCGGAATTAAAATTCTTTTTACTAAAGATGTTTTCCCTGATCCACTTACACCTGTTACTGCAGTTAGTGTATGTAATGGAAATTGAACATCAATATTTTTTAAATTATTTTCTCTTGCTCCTTTTACCGTAATAGAATCGCTCCATTTTCTGCGTTGTGTAGGTAAAATAATTTTCTCTTTTCCACTTAAATAATTACCTGTCCAAGTATTTGCAGATTTTACAATCTCTTTGTAAGTACCTTCAAACATTACATTTCCGCCGTTGGCACCAGCATCCGGACCAATATCAATAATGTAATCTGCAGCTTCCATCACTTCTTCATCATGTTCCACAACTATTACCGTATTACCTGCATCACGCAATGATTTTAATACCGTTATTAATCTTTGTGTATCTCTAGAATGTAAGCCTATAGAGGGTTCGTCTAAAATATATAAAGATCCCACCAAACTACTTCCTAATGAAGTGGATAAATTGATGCGTTGAGATTCTCCTCCCGATAGAGAATTAGATAATCGATTTAAGGTTAAATATCCTAAACCAACATCACATAAATATTTTAATCGATTATTTATTTCCGATAAGATTCTTTTCGCAACTTGTTCATCGTGTTTATTTAGTTTGATGGAAGCGAAAAAGTTCATGACTTCCTCTACAGGCATCAACACTATATCGGTTATAGATTTATCATTTATCAAAACATACGATGCATCTTTACGTAAGCGCGAACCTTTGCAATCTGGGCAATTGGTTTTTCCTCTATATCTTGATAAAATAACTCGGTATTGAATCTTATACGTTTGCTCTTCTAAATATTTAAAAAAATCGTTTAAGCCTTGAAAATATTTATTGCCTGTCCATATCAGTTCCTGATTTTTTTTAGTTAGTTGATGAAATGGTTTGTGAATTGGAAAGTCGAACTTTGCTGCATTTTTAATTAATACATCTAGCCATTCTTTCATTTTCTCTCCACGCCAAGGTGCAATTGCTCCATCGTATACAGATTTACTTTTATCAGGAACTACCAAGTCTGGGTCAATGCCAATCACCTTTCCATATCCCTCACAAGTTTTGCATGCGCCAAATGGATTATTGAAACTAAAAAAATGTACAGATGGTTCTTCAAAAACAATTCCATCGGCTTCAAATCTATCGCAATACAAAGTTGATTTAATTTTATCTGATGCTGGCAATGTTTCATCAATAATACAATCACCGTGTCCTTCGAAAAATGCTGTTTGTATAGAATCTGCTAAACGTGCCTGCAAATCATCATCCGTATTATTTAATACAATTCGATCAATAAGCACTAATAAATCTTTATTACTTTTAAGTGGAACATTTTTTAATGCTTTATCTTCCACCATTTCTTCAATCTTCAATAAACTCTCTTTAAACTTTACACGCTTAAATCCTTTTTGTAG
>JBILKW010000091.1:0-8777 GCA_044376465.1 Sphingobacteriales bacterium
AGCATTAAATATTTCTGGTGCGAATATCATGACAAGTACTAAAAACGTAACCTTAGGATTTGGTCAAAGCACAACTGTTACATTTGATGATTTTACAGCAATTAATAACGGTGTGAATACAATTACAGTTTCTGTAGGAAATGATGATGCTAATGCAAACAACATTACTACTGTTACACAAGTTGTAAATCCTAGCACATACAGTTATTCTGAAGCAGGACCAGCAACTAACTCAATTGGCTATAACACTGGTAATGGTTTACTATTAAACAAATATCGTGCTAACGGTGGTTGGTTAATTGATTCTGTTAGGGCGTTTATTTCAAGCTCTGTTAGTAATGATACGAAAAAAGTTTTCGGTGTAGTGTTAAATTCATCGGGAACAATTATTGCTAAATCAGATACTTTTACAATTGGAACAACAGATTTAGGAAAATTAAAATCTTTCGCCATTGTAAATCCAAAAGTAGTTTATGAAGAGGACTTCTATGTAGGGTTATCACAAGTGGCTAATTCTGCGGGGTACTTCCCATTGGGAACACAAACAGAAAGCCCAGCAAGACCAGGTGCATACTTTACTGCTGCATCTGCAGGCGGCACTCCTACTGAAGCTTCAACATTCGGAAGATTTATGATTGAAGCAAATACTGCAACACCAACACCTCCACAAACAGTGAACATTGGTGTGGATACAGTAATTTGCCCAGGCGATAGTGTAATTTTAAATGCAGGTAATGCAGGCATGACGTACTTATGGTCTACTGGCGCAACAACTCAAACCATTGTTGTGGATACCACAGGAACATATTCTGTAACCGTTCGTAATGCGCAGGGCTACCCAGTAACTGACACTAGAGTAATTACTTTAGGGCCTGCGGCTGTTTCTGCTACCATAAGTACAAACTACCCTCAAGGTGCTTGTGTTGGTACACCTATAACGTTTATGGCCAAAGGCTTAAATTTTGGTTCTGCTCCTACTTATGTTTGGAGACGTAACAATACCATTATATCAGGCGCTACAGGTGCTACATATACCTCTGCAGCTTTAAGTGATAATGATACGATTCGAGTTTCAGTAACTTCAAACTCTAGTTGTATTTCTGGTAGCAATACCGTTTCTGCAAGTTACGTAGTTGATATTTTCCCAATCTTACCGGTAAGCGTAAACATTGCAGCTAATACTTCTTCACAAGTTTGTAGAAATACTAGCTTAACATTTACTGCTACTCCTACAAATGGCGGATCAACTCCAACATACCAATGGACAGTAAACAGTAGCCCAATAAGCGGCGAAACTGGAACCACGTTCGTTACTAGTACATTATCAAATAATGATACAGTGAGAGTACGCATCACTCCAAGTGAATCTTGTGATGGACAAAAACTATCGAATCCAATTGTAGTTTCAATACTATCACCAGCTACTGCAAACTTTACGTCTACAACATCTAAAAGAACAGTTCAGTTTACGAATACATTTACGCAAACTGCAAACTTAATGTGGAATTTTGGTGATGGCAATTCTTCAACTAGCGCAAATCCAACTCATACATATGCTAAAGACAGCTCATATACTGTAACATTAATGGCTACAAATAGTTGTGGTGGCGATACAAATTCAACATCTGTTGTAATAAAAACAAAAGATTTTGCTGCAACAAGCATCAATGGCTTATCAAGTGCTTGTGCATTATCAAACTTAGCAGTTATTCGTTTGAGTGTACAAAACTTAAGACCTGATGCTGCACAAAATGTTAGTGTTGCTTATCAACTAAACGGTGGTGCAATTAATACTGGAACACTTGCAAACTTAAGTGGAAATGGTACGGCTACTGCAAACTTTACGCAACGTGCAAACCTGTCTGCAGACGGAACATACACAATAAAAGCATGGGTAAGTGATGCAGATGATTTAGATAGAAGTAATGACACTGTTACTTTAACAGTAGTTAACCAAGCAAGACCAAATGCTGCTTACACTTCTCAAATTGGAGTGAACGGCTCAGTAAGTTTTGCAAATACAACCACTTCTGATGTTGTAGCTACTTATGCTTGGGACTTTGGCGATAATTCAACAAGTATAGATCCAAGTCCGATACACGTATACGCTCAATCTGGCACCTATACGGTTACCATGATTGCTACTAGCGCATGTGGTAGTGATACAGCAACTTCAACTATTACCGTAATTGTAGTGGGTATTCCATTGCAAGCAAATGAGAAATATGTACGTGCATATCCAAACCCTAACAATGGTTTGTTTAACTTAACACTACAATTATCAAGTGCTGATAACATTAATGTTAATGTTTACAATGCAAACGGTCAAGTAGTTTATACTCAAAAATTAGGTTACATTAACAATGAGAATGTAGCTTTAGACTTGAGCACATTAAGCCCTGGTATTTACAATGTAAACATTCAAGGTCAGAACACACAAATCACTAAACGAATTAACATCGTTAGATAATTCTTTTTTGATAAAATTAAAAAGGCTCCCTCGAAATTTCGAGGGAGCCTTTTTTTTATGCTAATGCTATACTTGCAACATAAACTTTGTTGCATCCAGCTTTTAACAATTCCGAAGCACAAGATTCTATAGTGGAGCCAGTAGTAATTACATCATCTATCAACAAAATATTTTTTCCGCTTAGCATCTGCACATCCATACATTTAAACATTTCATTCATGTTCTCATATCGCTCATACCTATTTTTACGAGTTTGTGTACTGGTATCTTCAACCCTAATTAAAGTTTGTTCATCTAACATTGCATTCAACACTTGCGAATATCCTTTAGCTAATAAAGCAGCTTGATTGTACCCTCTCTTCTTAAATTTGTTAGGGTGTAATGGCACAGGAATTACTAAGTCAACTTCTTTAAATAATTCCGATTTACTCAATTGCTCCGCATGCATAGAACCTAACACAATTCCTAGCTCTTCGTGGTTTTTATACTTTAAATAATGAAGTACATTTTGCACCTTGCTTTTTTTCTTAAAGTAGAACAAAGAGGATGCTGCTTCTACTCGTACTCTTCCTTCGAATACTTTATAGGTAGCATTTCTTTTAATTTGCTCATCGTTGGTATAAGGCATAGACATTCTGCAGGCTATGCAAATACACTCCTCCCCATCATATAAATGATTGCCACAAGCACAACAAATACTTGGATAAAATAAATTGAAAAAATCTTTTAGATACGTATATATTATCGACCACATTTTACAAATGTCGGCGCAATAAAAAAAACGTCAAGTAATCATTGAGATTATTTTTCTTTAATGGCAAGTTGCCCACAAGCTGCGTCAATATCTTTCCCTCTACTTCTTCGGATGTTTGTAATTACGTAGTGTTTTTGCAAATGTTTGGCAAAGGCTTCCACTTTATCATCTTCAGCATTTAAAAAATCTGCAAACGAAATTGGGTTGTATTCAATAATATTAACCTTACAAGGTATGTTTTTGCAAAACCTAACTAACTCTCTAGCATCTTCAATCCCATCATTAAAATTATTAAAAATGATGTATTCAAAAGTTACCGGATTTTGTGTTTTGTCGTAATAATATTTAAGAGCATCTGCTAAAGCTTCTAAAGAATTGCTTTCGTTAATTGGCATTATTTCATTTCGCTTCACATCATTCGCCGCATGTAATGAAATGGCTAAATTAAATTTCACTTCATCGTCACCTAATTTCTTAATCATTTTAGCAATGCCTGCCGTTGAAACAGTGATGCGTTTGTATGACATGTTCAATCCATCTTCTGCAGTAATCCTGTCGATAGATTTTAATACGTTTGCATAATTAAGCAATGGCTCGCCCATGCCCATGTACACAATATTTGTTAAAGGAATATTGAAATTTTCTTTGGCCTGCTTATCAATTAATACTACCTGATCGTAAATCTCATCGGCATTTAAATTTCGCTTACGATCCATGTAACCAGTTGCACAAAATTTGCAAGTTAAACTGCAACCCACTTGAGATGATACACAAGCTGTCATTCTCTCTAGAGTTGGAATTAACACCCCCTCTACAATGTTTTCGTCGTATAATTTAAATGCATTTTTTACCGTCCCGTCATTACTCTTCTGCGATTTTAATATACTTACCGAATTAATACAAAAATTCTCAGAAAGAGTTTTGCGTAAATCTTTAGAAAGATTAGTCATCTCTTCAAAATCGGTAGCCGATTTCATCCATAACCATTCATATACTTGCTTCGCACGAAATGATTTTTCACCCAAAGTGGCAAATTCTTCTTTGAGTTGCTCTAAATTAAGTGCGCGTATATCTTTTTTGTTTTCCACTGGACAAAGATACCAAATTATCCGAAAGGCCGAGAGACCGAAAATCCGAGAGATCGAAAATACGAGAGGTCGAATAGTCGAATAGTAGATGGTGTGTAAATATAAACTTAGTGATTAAAAACATTAAACGCTAAATACTGAATTCAGATTCTCGGATTTTCAGATTCTCGGTCTTTCGGATTTTCGGATTTTCGGCCTATCGGCCTTTCGAATTTTCAAAACAACTCAATCCTCAACAATGCATTCCGTTTTCCTATATGAAACTTGCCAAACTCCTTTTCAATACCTAACGCTTCGGCTCCGTTTATACTTGCACATTGCAATAAATACTCCGTAGAAATTTCTGGATAATGTTTTTTAATGGTGTGTATTTCAGATAAAATATTTAGTTGATGATTGGATGCTAAACTGTCGGTTCCTATACAAATTTTCGCCCCTTTACTAATCAAGGCAGGAATATTAGGCAGCCTATTTTCGATGTACAAATTTGCATTTGGACATAAACACCAATATACATTTTTTATTCTTTCTGATATGAGTTCGTAAGCATCATCAGACAAAAAAGTATTATGTACCAATATTAACTTTTCGATATTGAAATTATTTAGCCAATACTTCGTGGCTGATTTCTCTTCGGGTAAAAACTCATCGATATTAATATTGAAAAAATTATAAAGCTTAAGAAAATCGCCTACTTTTTCTTTCAAAAACATTATTTCTTCTAGAGATTCTAGATGGTGTAGCGTATATACAGATTCTTGTTGAGCTGCTAATTTTTGAAATAACTCTCTAGATACTGAATATGGCGCGTGCGGACTTATACTTGCTATTAAATTTAAGTCTGATATTTGGCTTTTTAACTGCAAGATTTGAGTCATTACCGCCTCTGAGCGGCTACTAGTAAAACCTAGTGCTTCCAAGAAGGTATGGTAATAAATGTTATTCTCTTTTTTTAAGTTGAATGAATTTGAAGTATTCGAAATGTCGCCAACTGCAACGATTCCGTTTTCTATCATTTCATTTTCGGCTAAACGCATTGCCGATTCTACTTCTGCAAGATCTGTATTTCTAAATTGCTGAACGGCAATTACAAAATCTACTAAGCCAGTATGTGTATCAACTTTATTTTTTAAGTGTGATAGCTCCAAATGGCAGTGTGCGTTAACAAAACCGGGAACTAAGTAGCCCTCAAAAACTTCGAAATCTGTAAAATCTATTTTGTTTTCCGGAATTAGATCAAGCGTTACACCTTCTTCATTAATTACTAATACTCCGTTGCGTACTATTTCGTGCCCATTAATAATTGTTGATTTTATCTTACGCATCCTACTAATTAGCTAATTACCAAATTAGCTAATTAGCTAATTTTCCTCTTCGGGTTCATAAATTACTTCTTCTCCTTCGGCTCTAGAACTGATCCAGAAATTATTGTATCCTAAACCAACTTGAATCTTAATCATTTGCTGTTGCAACATTTCTAAAATAGCTAGAAACGAATACACCACTTGTACGCGATCTTTACTAGTTAACATTACCGATTCAAAATCTATACGTTCATTCGTTAATAATAAATCCGATAAATGTTTCTTTTGATCTTCAATGGTGTATGGGTACTGAATAACTGTATGCCTAACTTCTTCGGGTTTGTTAACGTATCTGTTTAATACTTTTTGATAAACCGTAAGAAGTTTGTATAAATCTAGCGTTTGTAATTCATCTTCTTGTGTAGCACTTTCTCTCACAGCAATTAAATCGTTTGCAATATTACCACGAGAAAACCTTTTTGCACGTTCATCTAACATCATTTCCATTTCGGCTGATGCTTCTTTGAACTTTTTATATTCTAATAATTTCTGTACTAAATCTTTTCTTGGATCTACTTCATTCCCCTCATCGTCTACAACAGGGCGTGGAAGTAACATTCTTGCTTTAATTTGCATTAAACGCGCAGCGACTAAAATAAACTCAGAAGCCAGCTCTATATTTAAGGCTGTCATTTGTTCAATGTAGGCCAAGAAATCTTTGGTGATTTTTGCAATCGGAATATCATAAATATCCAACTCGTCTCTTTCTATAAAGAATAGTAACAGATCAAAGGGGCCTTCGAACTGCGGTAAGCGAATTTCAAACTTTTCTTGCCAATCCATTTTTCAAAGATAAGAAAATATCGGATTTGCGAACTGGCGAACTAGCGAACTAGCGAATTTACGAACTAGCGAACTGGCGAACTGGCGAACTAGCAACCAATTGTCATTAGCACCCTCGCTAATTCGTAAATTCGCTAGTTCGTAAATTCGTAAGTTCGTTTTTTCGAAACTTTGCAGCAGTCTTTTTGTTATATTTGTCATTTAACCAAACATAATGGAGCAACAACAAGGCGAACTACTACAAAACATTAACTTTCCGGCAGATTTAAGAAAACTGTCTGAAGGCCAATTACCTCAAGTTGCAGATGAATTACGTCAGTTTATTATCGATATGGTGTCGGTAAACGGAGGCCATTTTGGAGCAAGTTTGGGCGTTGTGGAGTTAAGTGTTGCCTTGCATTATGTGTTTAATACCCCCGACGATCAATTGGTTTGGGATGTAGGCCATCAAGCCTATGGACACAAAATATTAACCGGCAGAAAAGATCAATTTCACACCAATAGAGTATACAAAGGAATAAGTGGTTTTCCAAAACGCTCAGAAAGTGAGTACGATACCTTTGGTGTAGGCCATTCCTCCACTTCTATATCCGCAGCATTGGGCATGGCTGTAGCTTCCAAATATAAAAACGAACCTAATAGGCAACACATTGCTGTAATTGGCGATGGCGCAATGACCGCTGGATTGGCTTTTGAGGCCTTAAACCATGGCGGAGTTGAAAATGCCAACCTTTTAGTTATTCTGAACGATAACTGCATGTCTATAGACCCCAATGTGGGCGCATTAAAAGAATATTTAACAGATATTACGACCTCTCATACGTACAACAAGGTAAGAGAAGACATTTGGAAGGTATTGGGTGGCATTAGCCGTTTCGGACCAAATGCACAGGAAATTGTAAAGAAAATTGAAAAAGGAATTAAAGGCACCTTACTTAAAAACTCCAATTTATTTGAAGCCTTAAAATTCAGGTATTTCGGACCAGTAGATGGTCACGACATCAATCATTTAGTAAAAGTATTGAATGATTTAAAAGACATCCCAGGACCAAAAATTTTACATTGCCTAACCGTTAAAGGTAAAGGATATGAGTTAGCTGAGAAAGACCAAACTAAATGGCATGCCCCTGGCTTATTCGATAAAATTACAGGCGAAATTAAAAAGCCCGCAAACAATAGTCCTCAACCACCAAAATACCAAGATGTATTTGGGAATACTATGGTAGAATTGGCAGTAAAAAATGATAAAATAATGGGTATTACGCCAGCTATGCCTAGCGGATGCTCTTTAAATATAATGATGAAGGCAATGCCGCACCGAGCATTTGATGTGGGTATTGCAGAACAACATGCTGTTACATTTTCAGCAGGTTTAGCTACACAAGGCTTAGTGCCTTTTTGTAATATTTACTCATCCTTCATGCAAAGAGCATATGATCAAGTTATACATGATGTTGCTTTGCAAAAATTAAACGTTGTGTTTTGTTTAGATAGAGCAGGCTTAGCGGGCGCGGATGGGCCGACACACCATGGAGCCTATGACATTGCTTACATGCGTTGCATACCACACATGGTCGTATCAGCACCAATGAACGAGCAAGAACTTAGGAATTTGATGTACACAGCAAGCATTGATGATGCTGGGCCATTTACGATTCGCTACCCAAGAGGAAATGGAGTAATGGTAAATTGGAAAACACCTTTCGAAAAATTAGTGATTGGTAAAGGCAGAAAGATTTGCGACGGAGAAGAAGTAGCCATTTTAACCTTTGGCCATGTAGGTAATTTCGCAATTGAAGCTTGCCAAGAACTTAGAAAGGAAGGCATAAATCCAGCTCATTATGATCTGCGTTTTGCAAAACCATTAGATGAGGCAATGTTGCACGAAGTATTTACTAACTATAAAAAAGTAATTACAGTTGAAGATGGTTGCATACAAGGCGGCGTAGGTTCTGCAGTATTAGAATTTATGGCCGACCATAACTACAGCGCACAAGTAAAAAGACTAGGCATACCAGATGAGTACATAGAACACGGCGAACAAGCAGAACTATGGGCAGAGTGTGGGTATGACGCGAATGCAATTAAATTGGCAGTAAGAGAATTTTCGAAATCGCGAAATCGCGAATTTGCGAATTAGCAATCAAGTTAGTGTTTGCGTAATTTGCACATTTGCACATTTGCATATTTACGCATTTACACATTTATCAATTTGCTTTTATCGATCGAAGTATAAATTTCTAAACGAACTTCGTAGTCCGAAGGTAATAATGTTGCTAACATTTGAGATACCGTCGATTTTATTATCTCTGTAAATG
>JBILKW010000234.1:0-2669 GCA_044376465.1 Sphingobacteriales bacterium
TATCTCTGCCTACGGTAATGGGAATAACTACACCCGGAAATAATACTGTATTCCTAAGGGGTAAAATTGACAGTATTTCAGGTGTTTCCTCAGAATTCATCACTTCTTCATCCTCGGATGTCAGTAATGGAAAAAACTCTGTATCGTCGTTCATAAAGCTATTTTCAAGACTTTGAATGTTATACGGATCAAATATGCTCATAATTCTATTCTTCTTCTATTGGTCAAAATGTCACTAATACAAACCCGAAAGGGCTTGTTTAAGCGTATACACTATACTATTCAAGGGATATGCCAAAGAATAAAAAATCGACTATTTTATTTCCTGAAATTGGTTCAAACTCTTAAAAACGTATGTTTTTCTTTCCATCATTAGGAGGGTATTTATAATGTTTATCTGCCCATCGAACTCAGTAATTAAGCAATCATTCTTTATCAATAAACCTTTTGGGATGTATTTATGAGGAAGTTCTAAGTATATTTTAAGGATGTCTTTTTCTATTTCCTGGCCAATAAATTTATAGTTGAGTTTTTTCTCTTTGTATTTCATTACAAATGTAGCGTTCAGGTATTGTTCTGATAATTTCTCTACTCCGGGTTGATCCAATTTAACAGCTTTTTGATTTATTTCCGATAAGGCCTTCTCCCAATCGTCGGAGAATACGTTCATAATTAGTTCGTAGGATTGTGTTTTGGTGTTGTATTCTAGTTGGGTAATGGAGGTGTAGAATTTATGAGGGGCATTGAAAGATAAAAAGAAAATAGAAATAAGAAAAAAGGGAAGGAAGTGTTTTGGTTTCATGATGTTTTTTTTGGTCACAGTTTTCTCAAAGTTCTTCTCTGTGTATCTTGTGTCTCTGTGTTTAAGTTAAAAATAATTTCACGCAAAGATACAAAGGAGCAAAGAATACAATTATTATTTTTTTCTATAATTATTAATATTATAAATTATTGGAACATTATATTGTACTCGAACTGGATTTCCATTTTGCTTACCAGGAATAAATCTTGGTAAACTTGCAATTATCCTTACCGCTTCCTCATCGCATCCATAACCTATACCAGATATAATTGTTGGATTCGAAACTGATCCGTCTTTTTCAACAATAAAACTAACTTTAACTACGCCTTGAATATTTTTTTTATAGGCTGCTTCCGGATAAATTAAATTATTCTCTATATACTTCATTAATTTTTTAATTCCTCCTGGGAATTCAGGTGGTTCCTCCTTATATACTAAATTACTACTATCTGATTTAATCGTTGAATCTGATAAGATAAAGTTAGAAGCATTTGATTTATTAGCTATGAAGATTAATAGCAGTATAAGTATGGTGTAAAATTTTTTCATGATTGTTTTTTTGGGGTCACAAAGGGCACGAAGTAGACATAAAGGTACACAATGAAAAACTTTGTGAAACATTGTGCCTACTTTGGGACCTTTGTGAGCTATAAATACAATTTACAATTTACCACTCTTCTCCAGCTGCATTAAATTCTGCTCTCTCTGTCTTTGTTCTTTATATAATTGAAATTGCGATTCTATTTCTTTCGCCGGATAATAGTTATTACTCATGTTTATATCCGAGGTTTCTTGTAAGGGATCTACCGAAAATTGCTTCACTTTTTTTGCAGATACAATAAGCTTCGATACTTTCTCGTTATTCTTTCGCCAAATTTCTGCAGGTATTCTCATCATCTCTTTGCTGCCATCAACATATTCCATCTCTAATATTACTGGCATTATTAAGCCACCCACATTTTGAAACTCTAATACATAATAATTCAAATTGGCATTTAATTTTTTACGTTCTTCTTCCGTTAAGCTTTCATCGTATTTCTTATACTTCTCTTTGTCGTATTCAGTTATTTTATTAGGGTCGTAGGTAGTATAAAAATCTATCAGCTCCGGATATTTATCTACTAAATATTCTTTAATATCGGTTTTGTTTCTTTGTTCTGAAATAGAAATAGGCTCCGCTTCTTTAGCTGCTTTACGTTTGGTTTTTTCGGTACTTGGGTTTTGAGAATCTACCGTATAATATTTTACATCTTTTAAGGCAATATCACATGGTTCTGTTCCGTAAAACCATCCTCTCCAGAACCAATCTAAATCTACCCCACTTGCATCTTCCATGGTTCTAAAAAAATCTGCTGGCATAGGGTGTTTAAATGCCCAACGTTCTGCATATTCTTTAAATGCTTTGTCAAACAACTCTCTACCCATCACCGTTTCGCGCAAAATATTTAGAGCCGTAGCAGGCTTTCCGTATGCATTATTTCCTAATTGTAAAATAGATTCAGAATTCGTCATTATTGGATTTACCACCGATTTATCTGCCGACATATACGATACAATTCCTCTGGCCTCTCCTCTGCTCGAGGGATAATTTTCTTCCCATTCTTGCTCGGTTAAGTATTGGCAAAAGGTATTTAAGCCTTCATCCATCCAAGACCATTGGCGCTCATCAGAATTAATAATCATCGGGAAAAAATTATGCCCCACTTCGTGTATCACTACAGATATTAATCCGTATTTAGTACGTGAGCTGTATGTACCATCTTTCTCTGGTCGCGGACCGTTGAAACATATCATCGGATATTCCATGCCACCAATTGGGCCGTTAACTGAAATGGCAACAGGGTAAGGATAATTTACTGTATAGCGT
>JBILKW010000092.1:0-8763 GCA_044376465.1 Sphingobacteriales bacterium
CATTTGTTTTCCCTTACTTTTGTAGATGTAATGCGTAATTCTATCCAATAATGGAACAGAGCTCTTCATCGAAGATTTGAATTTCTCTTCGAAAGCTGCTAGTTCGTTTTCTATTGGTTTACGAATTGTATTTAAATCGAGCATTGTTTAACGTAAAGCTTGCAAATGAGCATTAAAGCACAGTATTCCAAGAAAATATGTCCTTTTCATGACCTGTTCTAATGTTCATTAATTTGTATTTTACTCGCATCATAAAAGTATCGTTAGTTGCAGGAGCCAATGTATAATCATTCCCATCTATGTTGATATGATCTATCGGAGCCACTACTGCAGCTGTTCCTGCACCAAAAGCTTCTTGTAATTTTCCAGACTTCAACCACTCTTCTAATTCAGCAATACTTACTTTACGTTCTTCGTGCTTCATCCCAAATGTATCCGCTAATTGCAAAATTGAATCACGTGTAACTCCATCTAAAATAGAATCTGAAGTGGCTGGCGTAATTAATAAATTATCTACCACGAACATGATGTTCATGGTTCCAGATTCTTCAATGTATTTGTGCTCCTTCCCGTCTGTCCATAGAACTTGGTCGTACCCTTGCTCCTTTGCTAATTTTGCTGGATAAAAAGAGGCACCATAATTACCTGCACATTTTGCAAAACCTGTTCCACCTTTAATCGCTCTAGCATAGTGTGTTTCTACCTTCAGCTTCAATGGTTTTCCATAGTAAGGTCCAACAGGCCCTCCGAATATAATAAACTTATATTCTTCAGCAATCTTTACTCCGAATCTTGCTTCAGATGCAAAAATGAACGGTCTTAAATATAAGGAATGACCTTCTCCATCTGGAATCCAGTTTCTATCCGTATCTACCAACTTCTTTAGGGCTTCTTTGAATAAGAAATCCGGAACGGTTGGCATGCACATTCTTTCTAATGATTTATTAAATCTTTGTAAATGCTTATCAATTCTATAAATAGAAACCTTTCCATCTTTCATTTTAAATGCCTTCATTCCTTCGAATACACTTTGACCGTAATGCAAAGCTAAGGTAGCTGGGTTTAAGCTAAGGTCGCAATACGGGATTACCCGTGGGTTGTGCCATTCTCCATCGTGATAATCTGCGATGAACATATGGTCGGATATTACTGCTCCAAATTCATTTTGCTCTACTAATTCTTTGCTTATTTTAGATAAAGTAGTTCTGAGCACACTGATTTCCGCTAAATTGATCATGTAGTTGTAAGTGTTTGTGTTACAAAAATGCGAAAATTTAGCGGGATATTCTGATTTTTTTGGAAATCATACATCTGTAAATCAAGCTATAACAAATTACGAAGATTTACTTACGATCAATATATTAAATTTACAATGCTAGCTGTACTTTAATAATTTTTCAAAAATATCCTTAAACAGGAATGGTTTTGTGATAAAATCTGAAGCCCCAAGTGCCAATGCTTTTTCTTTTTCAGTAGTTTCTGCACGAGCACTTATAAAAATCAGCGGGATATATTTGTGTTTATCAGAAGCTTTTAAATGTTCTAAAAATTCTAACCCATTCATCTCAGGCATCATTAAATCACAAAGTATAATGTCCGGTAAAAATAACTCTAATTGGGTTAATGCTATTTTGCCATTTTTTACACCTAAGGTTTCAATACTTTTGAGTTCCAACATTTCTATGATGTTCTCTCGAATGGGAGTCTCGTCTTCTATTAACATTACTTTCATAAATCAATATAAACTAATCTCACCTCTTAAATCCTCAATTATTTTTTTCTTAATGATAGCCTTATCGGTATAATTTCCAAAAAGGTACATTAATTTAGTTATGGCAGCTTCAAAAGTGATATCGTGACCAGAAACAGCACCTATTTCGGATAGATATTTACTTGTTTCATATCTGCCTAATTGAACAGCACCTCCTCCGCATTGAGTAATGTCGTAAATCAATACGCCTTTTTCTGAAGCTTTTTTCAGCAAATTAATGAACCAATGTTCTGTTGTTGTATTTCCAACACCAAAGCCTTCCATTAAAATAGCATCTAGATTTGGTGTACTTAATACAGCCTCAACATATTTTTCTGAAATACCTGGAAATAATTTCAAACTGGCAATAGTATCTGAAAAGTCGGAACGTACCACGAGCTCTTTTTCGGGAAATGGTAAAATATAATCTAAATTAAATTTAATATTTACGCCTGCCTCAGCTAAAATTGGGTAATTAGGGCTATTAAATGCGTCAAATTTATCCGCATGTATTTTTGTAGATCTACACCCTCTAAATAAATGGTAATCAAAATAGATACACACCTCTGGTACAGTTGAGGTACCATCTATATTTTTAGATGCGGCAATTTCCAAAGCTGTAATTAAATTTTCTTTAGCATCTGTTCTTATCTCCCCTATTGGCAATTGAGAGCCAGTTAAAACTATTGGCTTAGCTAAATTTTCAAATATGTAAGCTAAAGCAGAAGCTGTATATGCCATGGTATCCGATCCGTGAAGGATAACAAATCCATCATATTTTGTGTATGAATCTTTTATAATTGCTGAGATTTTTTTCCATTCATCCGGACTCATATTTGAAGAATCTATTAATGGATTGAATGATAATACATCTATATGATATCCCAATCGGTTTAACTCAGGTACATTTTTTTTTATGTTATCAAAGTCAAATGGAATTAATTGCCCATGTATATCATGAACCATTCCAATTGTACCTCCTGTATATATTATTTGAATTCGAATCATTTAATTAACTACTTAGTATCTCGCACTCCAAGTACATTCTACATGTTTATCAATTTGTTTAATTTCAAACTTACAATTAAATAAATCAGAAATTCGATTTACAATGTACAAACCTAACCCTAATCCTTGTTGTTCATAATATTTTCTTTCTATTTGAGAAAATGCTCTATTCTTAGATAAGGGTATGTTATTATTAATTTTATTATCATTTATAATTTTAAATACAAAATTATCAGTATCTATGAAAACATCAATATCAATAATAGTGTCTGGCGAGCTATATCTAAATGCATTATCAATTAATTCTTTTATAATTAAAAAATAATATTCTTTAAATAAAAATACATCTGGTGTGTTTAAATTTATTTTAAATCTATCAATTGTTCCTGATTTATCTTGAAGTACTATTTCTTTTAGAATTAGTTCAAGTTGAGCATTTAAATATACAGCACTGCTTTCAACAAAGTTATTGCTAAACTGATATACACCCGATAATAATAAAAGATTTGAAATTGTTCTTTTTAAGCGTGAAATGGCAGTACTGAATACGTTTTCTAATTCATCATCTAATGCGGCATGTTGAGTGGTAAGATGAAATACATTTTGAATAACGTTTATTGGTGTAAATAATTCATGGTTTGCTATTTGTTTCCAGTGCTCAAATGATTTTTCATACTCGTTATGTAAGTATGTATTAATTAGGTCTTTTTTATTTAATTGAGTGTTTACGCTGTTCAATAAATCATTTAATTGAAATGGCTTCGTCACATAATCATCTGCACCGTAATTCATCCCTGTGCGCACATCTTTAGGCTCGGTTTTAGCTGTTGTAAGTATAAATGGTATGAGGTTTGTTTCATTATTATCCTTTAATGCAATCAATAGTTCTAACCCAGACATTTCCGGCATTAACAAATCAGAAATAATTAAATCGGGTTTATTATTTACTGCACTCTCATATGCTAACTTGCCATTGGCAGATGAAATTACATCAAAATTATGCAATAGAAAATATTCAACAATATTTTGTCTGATATTATTATCATCTTCTACTACTAATATTTTTTTCTTCATCTTATAAATTAGTGGGTATAGAAATCAAAAATGAACTTCCACTATTCTCTATAGAATTAACTTGAATAGTTCCATTATGTAGATCTAGAAAATATTTTACTACCACTAAGCCTAAACCAGTGCCTGGAATGTTGCTTATATTTGATGCTCTAAAAAAAGAAGTAAACAATTTTACTTGTTCCTTTTTCGGTATACCAATACCATAATCTTTTACTTCTATAGAAACCTCGACGTCTGTTAGTTCAACATTAATATCAACTACTTTTTTATTATTAGAGTATTTTACCGCGTTTGATACTAAATTACTCAATACATGATGAATCATATTTTGATCAATATTCATCAATATTTTTTCTTTATTAACATTCAAATTAATAGTAAAATCAGAAAAGGTATGCTCATGCATAACATCACGAACAATTAATATCAAATCATTTACCTCAAAGGTTGCAGAAACTCCACCCGATTCAATTTTACTAATTAAGAGCACTTCGTTCATCAACTCGGTCATTCTCTTTATTTGTTCATTTACTCTGTTTGTATGATTAATTATTTTATCAGAAAGTATTTTATCAGAGTTTTCAGAAATCAACTTTATCAACTCAACACTTGATGAAATAGTTGCTAGTGGTGTACGGAATTCATGTGATACCATGCCAACAAATTTAGATTTCAAGTCGTTCAATTCTTTCTCTCGTTGCATTGCAATTTTAAATTGCTCTTCAACTTTCTTCCGATCCGTAATATCACTAGCCGTTCCTCTGTATCCTTCAATTTCGCTATCAGCATGTATAGCTTCCAAATAAACACTTAATACTTTTACACCACTAGTAGTAGTAAGTTCATATTCTTTCTCTTTAAAAGAATTGGATATTTTTAATAAATCTTTGAAAGTTATTTTAGTTTTATTATGATCAATTTCAAAAAAATAATCTGAATAATTTTCACCAAGACAATCCTCTGTTTTATAACCTGTGATATTTTCCCATGCGGGGTTTAAAAATGTAAAATTACCCTCAAGATCAAGATTAAAAATAATATCCTGTAAATTATTTACTAAATCTTTGTATTTCTGTTCACTTTGTTTTAACTGAACTTCATATTCTACACGTTTTGTAATATCAACGCCACAGCCTACCACTACCTTTAACGTAGCATCTTCATTAAACACAGGCTTCATCTTTCTTAGTATGTATTGCCTTTCACCGTTTTTAGATGGATATGATTCTTGAAAATCAATTTCTTCAGCATTCGAATTATTTACTGCATTGATAAATAGATTTCTTCTGAATTGAGCATCTTTTAACGGCTTGTTTTTTTCTCTTACATAGTCAAAATCATCTTTCCCAATTATCCACTCTCTGGTTTCTTTATTAGGAACTGCTTTTTTATTTACAAAAAGATATTGATGTTTATCGTTAAATATTGCCACATCAACTGGAAGAGAATTCAGAATGTCCTCATAAAACATTTTTTGTTGCTCTATTTTTTGATTCAGCAAATACATTTCAGTAATTATTTTGTATGACCACATATGACCTATGTATTCGTCATCTTTAAAAATCGGAATATAATCACGATGAAGTACAGTATTATCTTTCATGATCAATACTTCATCCACTACCTTTACTTTGTTTGACAATAATTGATAGATGTTATCTACAAATTTTTGTTCATCGATAAATAACGTTTTATTTAATTCGGCTGCTTGTGAGCAATCTACGCCAATAAGATCATTGGGATCAGCCTTAATATTGAACAAATCGCAAAAAGCTTTATTTGCAAATTCTATTTTTCGTTCGCTATTCTCTAATAGCATTGCTGTATTAGATTCATTTAAAACAACATTCATTCTATAAAACTTCAATTGCATGTGCTCCACAATTAAATTTTTAGTGCAAATATTTAAGAATATATTGTTCTAATTCAATAATTTCAATTGGCTTGCGAATGTATTCATTCATGCCAGCCTGTTTTACCTTTGCTGCAGTATCATTTTCAAATTCTGCTGTAACAGCAAAAATGGGAACATTATTTATTAGATCGTTAGCAGTTCTTATTAATTTGGTTGATTCAAATCCGTTTAATACTGGCATGTTTATGTCCATGAGCACTAAATCTGGTTTATAGGCAAGTGTTTTATCAAAACCCATTTGTCCATTCTCTGCTATTTGTACTTCGAAGTTTAAATTCACTAAAATTCTTTTCATTAAAAAAGCATTAATAGAATTATCCTCTACCACTAACACCTTCTTTTTTATAGGTGAATTTATAGCTTTTATTTTTTCGGCAATATTATCACTCATTTACTTTATCATTTTTGCCATTAATTCTGCTTTAGAATTAATGCCTAGTTTAGTATAAATGTGTTTTAAATGCTGGTTAATTGTAAAGGTGGTAACGAACAATCTGTCTGCAGATTCCTTATATGTTAAACCCTCTGCAATAAGTTCAACGAGTTCAAATTCTCTTTTGGTTAATTTTGATTTAAGTTCGTCAATAGGATTGTGTCGATAATCTGCAATTAGATGACGAGCTGCGTGAGGTGAAATAGAAAAACCTCCTTCAATAACAGATTCTATTGCTTTTTGTATTTCGAACATACCTGCAGTTTTTAAAATATAACCGCTAGCTCCTAATTTTAACAGATTTTTTACGTAATCCTCGTTATCATATGCAGATAACACCATGATGTGTGATGTTGGAAATTGTTTCTTAATCATAGGAAAACCATCAACTCCACTTACTCCTTTTAGGTTTATGTCAAGTAAGATTACATTAGGGATTTCTGATTCTGAATCTAACAAATCTTCGACTCCGTCAAACATCCATAAGATTTCAAATTGACCAGTTAAGTTTAGATATTCTGAATAGTTTGCTCGTAAATCAGTATTATCTTCTACAATTCCAATTTTTATCATATTGTATTTAAAATAAAAAAGCAGCTAAGCACATTTAGGATGATTTTAGCTGCTAATTAAATTTACTTACGCTCTCATCACAAATGTGGGTATTATTTAACTCCTAGCAATTCCTTAAACTAGTATATTTTTGTTATTATCTATAGTAATTATTTAAATATACGCCATCTAAATCAGAAATACAATTATTTCCCTTACTGTTATTAGTAGGTGCTGTATTGCGGGACTAAAATCAGGGTTATAAACATGTTTTGTTCAACATTTTCAGAAACTAGCTTGACAAAAAATGTTAAAATAGTAAATAGGTATAAATGACTATCTACTACAAGATTCAACCCAATAGGCGAAGATAAGATAGCTAGCTTTGAGCGCGAGGGTTATACTCCAAAAATAGCGAGTGCATTATTACTGGTAATATTGGCTACTTCTTCCAATGAACATTTTTTTACATCCGAAAGCTTTTCGGCTACGTACAATAAATACGAACTTTCGTTTGGTTTTCCTCTATGTGGCATTGGGCTTAAATACGGCGAGTCTGTTTCTAATACTATATTTTTTAGTTCGATATTTTTTATGGCTTCAGATAAGCCGGAGTTTTTATAAGTTAATACTCCACCTATTCCTAAATAAAATCCAAGTTCAATGATTTTATTTGCTTGTGTTTCTGTTCCACTAAAGCAATGAAAAATCCCTCTCAGTAATTCATCTTTCTCTGCTAATAAAATTTCATAAATTTCATCGAAGGCATCTCTACAATGTATTACAATTGGGAGTTTGCGAGCTTTTGCCCAATTTATTTGAGTTCTAAATGCTAATTTTTGTTCTTCAATAAAAGTTTTATCCCAATACAAATCCATTCCAATTTCACCAATGGCAATTACTCTTTTTTCATCAATATAATTCTGAATAAAAGTGAGCTCTTCTTCGAATTTTTCGTTCACAGAACATGGGTGTAAACCCATCATCGGGAAACATACATTCGGATATAAATCACAAAGAGAAAACACATCAGGTACCGATTGAGAATCGATGTTTGGGAGGTAAAATTTTTGCACTCTGTTGTGCTGAGCTCGGTGCATCATAGCCCCGATTTGCTCGCGCATTTCGGGGATGTATAGATGTGTATGTGTATCTGCTAAAAACATTATTGCACACTAACTAACTCTACTTCGAAAGTTAATGGTGCAAATGGAGGGATTACGCCTCCTGCGCCTCTAGCGCCATAAGCAATGTTTGAAGGGATTATTAACAACGCTTTTCCACCTTCTTTTAATAATGCAATTCCTTCGTCCCAGCCTTTAATAACCATTCCTTTTCCTAATTGAAATTCAATAGGATCGTTACGGTCTAATGATGAATCGAATTTTGTACCGTCTAATAATTTACCGGTATAATGTACACGAACCGTTTTACCAGCTTCTGCTTTCGCTCCTGTACCTTCTGCATACATTACGTATTTTAAGCCTGATGGTGTAGTTACTGGAGTTAGTTTATTATCGGCAATGTATTTGTCAATTAAAATAGTTTCTTCCATACTTTTTTCTTTTTCAACTTTAATTTCTTCTGCTCTCAATGTTTCATCGTTTGTAACTCTGATTGCTTTTACTGTGAATTTTAAATCCGTTCCTGGCTTAATAAATTCTGGCAATGGCATGTTAAATGTTTTGGTAAACATAGAGTCTGCACTAAATAAAAACATCGCACTATCACCAGCAGTTAACAATGTTAAGGCATCCATTAAGTCGCCTTTAAAACTTGGCTTCGAAACCTTTAATTGTATTGGGCCGCCCATTTTCCAGCTATCAAACAATACCGAATCTTTATCAGTAGCATATTTAATTTGTAGAAAAACAATGTCGTCTAATTTAATTTTATCGCCTTTGTTTGCTTTTACAATCGAATAACGTACTCCTTTGTCCGTTTTCTTGTAAGTTATTTTTTGTGCAAATACTACAGTGCTTAGGCAAAGTAATATTACGAGTCCAATTAATTTTCTCATTATTTAGCTTT
>JBILKW010000235.1:0-2649 GCA_044376465.1 Sphingobacteriales bacterium
TGTTTGCCACCTAATGGCTTTTATTTTACCATCGTAATAATTTTCGGAGGTATTGGCTGTGTAAATATTGTTTTGTATAAATGTACCTGCTCTAATGTAATCGTTATTAAAATAATCAATACTTAAGCCAAACACATCCTTACCGAAAGCACTATTTGCTCCCGAAAAACCATCCTTGCCAGGATCTCTGTTTGTTAAGGTTGGATCGTTAATAGATTTAAGCCAACCGTTAATAGTATACACATAATCTACACCTTGTACCTGTGTACCCAACTCTTTCCGCTTAAGTGGTCCGTGCTTATAATAAATATACCTTGCCTGCAATTGAGGTGTTGAGTTCCCTTTGATGGTGCTCACTTCTACCAATCGCTGATAATCGTCGTATTTATAAACATGCTTAAATCGTTCATTGTTTTGTCCATTTTGGTAATCAACACTCAATACATTACCAAAATAATCATACGAATAATCGATGGTTTTTGTTCCAAAGTTAGCATTACTTTGTACGGTCCAAGTTAGCTCACCTCTGTAATTATAACTATACCAAGTACTCGAGTGCTCATTCCAAGTTTTTGAAACTCTATTATGTAAATTTTTAGCAGAATAAATAGCACTAATAGAAACCGGCACATCGTTCGTAAACTCGTCGTATTTTATAAAATTCCGATCGGTACATCTTACCGGATTAAAACTACCCGTATGATCTAAAATAGTTATTACACTTATTTTATCAGCAAATGTAGCTCCTGTATATTGTGCTGGCATTTCAAAGAAATAATATTTGCTACTGTTTTCATCAAAAATAGCAGGGTTGTATTCACCGGTTTCTATTACACGTCCACTTTTATCATAATTTGTATAGAAAAACTTGCCGCTTAGGGCTTGCAATGAATTTTGAGTAAAACGTAATTTTCCTTCCTTATCATACAAATATTTCACACGCCCTTCGTCTTGGCTATTCGTTTCTATGAGTTGGTTTTTTGCATCGTATGTATTAAAATAGGTGCTACTTTGGTTATGTATAGCAGTGTGTTGGTTTTGTTCAATTTCATAATCAAATCTTAATTTAAATAAATCAAAATAGTTTGAAATAATATGATCGTTGTATACAAAGGAAGTGTGGCTACTATTATTTTCATCGTAGGCTTCATTATCTACAGAAAGCCCCACAATCTTATATTTTAGTTTTTCAAAATCTGATAACATGTAATTATCAAACATGTACTTCCTATCAGAAGCAACTTGGTTAATCCTGTATAAAATAGAATTACAACCAACTTTGGTATAGGGCACAAGGTTAAATACTAGTTCATAATAGGCCTTTGTATTTAACTTCGTTTCGATTTGAGTTGAACTCACACCATAAATATCAAAAAATACTTTAAACAATTTATTTTCAATGATAGTTTCTCTGTCTATAAAATTACATGGCCCTGTTGCCTCATTTATATCAACAATTTCATTTGCTTGTAAATTAAAAAACTGTTGATTAGCACCAGCATCTAAATTAACTACCGGATTTGCTCTACTCATAATTAAGGTATTAGAAGCATCGGGTATGGCTCTTAAATGTATTTTGATAGTACGATCGTAATCCCTCACATCGGGCAAATCAACTTCAAGTAAAGTTGAGCCATAATTTGTAGTAGCGTTGGCATTTGTTTGCCCAACAGTAGTTAAATAGTTTGCAATTGGATTTACATTACAATCAATATCTTTGGGTTGTGTAGAAGTAATAAGATTTAATTTTGTGTCGTAATAATTTGCGGTCCAATGGCTGTAGTCTAATTCGTATGAAAACTTCAGCACGCAATCATCAACCCTTTTAATATTGGCAAAATTTATGTTATTCGGTTTTATTACTAAACCAATTCTTAAATAATTATCAGTATTATAATAAATACTGCCTGGTAAAAATGCAATAGCATAAACACCTGAATTATTAGTAATGGTATAATCAAGCCCTAAAATGAGTTTTTCTGAATTCATTAAATTATAAATAACGAGATCAAAAAAAGCATAATCATACACTGATTGACTAAGCTGTGTAAATTTTAAGGTATTGGATTTAGATTTGGGTAAATGCAAATCAAAACTGTTGGTGTGTTTTAATAAATCTTTAGCGTTAACAGTTAAATTATGGGAAACTTTTTGGGTAGCACAAGAATTATTTGGCATACCCGACATGCATTTAGCTACTACTATATTATTGGGTCCAAGATATGAAATGGAAGTTTCTTTTTTATCATTAATACTTATCACTTTAGTGGTTAAACAATCGTTTATGGTAGTTTGGTCGATAACATTTACTCTAGAAACATGTTGAATGTACGACCTCATAAAACCATATATATAAACCAATTCGCCAGACGACATCATATTAAAATTATAATTAACATGGCCTTCCTCTCTTTTAAATGCTTCACCAGGCATACTTAGAGTAAGTAAATTAGAAGCTGCATTATTTGTGTAATGCGCACGATTGTATGGATAAGCACTTGCAGCCACATAGGGTTCCAAATTATTATTATTGCTGTAATACCTTGCTAAGGTATTGGTACTTTTTAGAGGGTTTGGCGTAGCCCTTTTGGAGTTTATATCAAAATCTGAAAACGAATATTCGTTATTATTACTATTTGTAATAAAATT
>JBILKW010000093.1:0-8688 GCA_044376465.1 Sphingobacteriales bacterium
AATAAGACATTTAAAATAGCAACGGAAATTATTGCATATAGAACAACATCATATTTGTCTTTAAAAACTAAATAGGCAAACACAAAAGATACGATAGATGAAAAAGGATATCCTGCAATAGAAACGAAAAACTTTGTGAACCACGATTTAGATTTTGTAACAGCTACTCCTTCTCCGGAATAAAATAGTTCAATCGATACTACTTCTCCAGAAAATAATAAAGTCGTAAATGCATGCCCAGTTTCATGAATCAAGGTATTAAAGCCTTTAAATATTCTTCCAATTTTAGGTAGATAATTTAACGCAATGGCAATAGATAAAACTAAAAGTATTTCTGTATTTTTAGTAAGTGTTAACATTTTTCCAAGATAATAAAAGCTTAACATTAAAAAAAATTAAGATGAAAACCCCATTTACCAAAAAAAGAATAAATAAAAAAGCTGAAGAAATAAGCGACACAGGTTTCGGAACACAGACCGTTAGGCAGCGTTCTCTAAACAATGATGGCACCTTTAATTTAGAGCGAACAGGCTTACCATTTATCAGATTCGATGATTTATATACGAACCTAATTACGATGTCTTGGGGAAAGTTTATTCCATTAGTATTGTTGTTTTATATATTTATTAATCTTCTATTCGCATGCACTTACTATTTCATCGGTGTAGAGCATTTAGCCGGAGTGAATGGAGTTAGTAACAGTGATAAATTTTTCGATGCTTTTTTCTTCTCCGCACAAACCATTTCTACTGTAGGCTATGGGCATATAAGTCCGGAAGGCTTTATTACAAGCCTACTTGCAGCCTTAGAATCATTAATGGGCGTAATAGTTTTTGCAGTGATAACGGGTTTATTATACGGACGTTTTTCTGCTCCTAAAGCAAAGATTATATACAGTAATGATGCAATTATTGCTCCATATAAAGAAGGAAGGGCCTTAATGTTTAGAATAGCCAATAAAAGAAAAAATCAATTGATAGAAGTAGAAATGGAAGTGGTTGTAGGCATAAACGTAAATGAGAATGATACAACTGTAAGAAGATTTTATGGATTAAAATTAGAGAACAAAAAGGTGAGTTTTTTTCCGTTAAGTTGGACATTGGTACATCCGATTAACGAAGAAAGCCCGTTGTATAATTTCACACAAAAAGACTTAGAAGAAGGCGATGCAGAAATTTTAACTTTGTTCAAAGGCTTCGACGATACATACTCACAAATTGTACATGCTCGCAAATCATATATGTTCCATGAAATTATATGGGGCAAAAAATTCATCAGCATCATCAATCAAAACAGTGTGGGTAAAACCACCATAGCGCTTGATAAAATAAATTTATACCAAGATGCCGACTTGCCGGTGCATATTATTTCAAAGGAGAGTCAGGCTCTTTAGAAAAAAAATTGTACACAATTTTATCCATAAAATCAGAAAATATTTTACTTGTCCATACGGTTGCCTTGCCTTGTAAAGTCAATATTAATTGGTTTTTCTTTTTATAATAAGCATTAACAATTTGATCGGCTGCTTTTTCTGCACTCATTAATTTACGTTCATCCATTGGTGATTCACCTTGTACCGATCCATCCTTCGCTCTGGCATTATTTCTGATATTGGTTGAGGTAAAGCCAGGGCATGCAATCATAACATGTACACCTGTTCTTAGGTTTTCGATGCGTAAACTTTCTAAAAAGCCTTGCATTGCAAACTTCGATGCAGAATAACCAGACCTGCCTGGCAAACCTTTATAACCCGCAACAGATGATATGCCAATAATACTTCCTTTTGATTTTAAGATATCCGGAAGTGCATATTTTGTGCAATAAACAGTGCCCCAGAAATTAACATTCATTACTTCTTTTAGCACAGAAAGCTCCACTTCTTCGAATATGGAACGCATAGATATTCCGGCATTATTAATTAACACATCTATCCTTCCGAAAATTCGCTTAGCCTCAGAAATCAATATTTTACATTGCGCTTCACTGCTAACATCTGTTGCTATTGCAACCGCTTTTACGGAAAATTTTTGCTCTATGTCTTGTGCAATTTCACACATTAAAGCGTATTGCCTGGCAGCTAATATTAAGTTAGCTCCATCTTCTGCAAACCTATACGCCAATGCTTTTCCAATGCCCGATGAAGCCCCTGTAATGATTACTGTTTTAGCTTTCAATCGTTTCATATTAATTACTTAACTTTTGGTATGCTCTCCACATTAATGTCAAATCTTTTTCGATTTGATAATGTTTTGCATACAGCAAATTTAATCGCTTTGAGGCATGTTCATCCAATGATAAATTCTTTTTTAAGCCATCAGCAGGGTTCAAAATCCCTTTTTTAATTTTAGGTAAATGTCCATTATCTATAGTTGTATTGATGTAACCAACCCAAGATTTTTTTACCCACAATACATCCCAACAATTCAATAGAAGTTGTAAGGGTTTTTTCAGAAAAATAAGGTGTATAGGAAACGTAATTATTAGAATAAACGACATTAGAAAATCGAGTATCTGTTTATTTCTGATGTGCTGGGGTTTATTGATATTAAAATTAATATCAATGGTATATAAATCACCCGGATTGTCTACTGAGTTACTTCCTATAATAAACAAACTTTCTTCGGGAGCAATTTTATAATCCACATTGATATTTTTTACCATTGCCATAGAATGAATGATTTCTTGCAAGGCTAGATTTTTAGTAGAAAAAATAATTTCATCAATTCTATATACTTCTGCAATTTCACCAAGTTGTATGATGTTTCCAAGGTATTCTTCATCTTGCTCTTGATAGACTTTATCTGGGTGAACAAAGCCTATAAAATTAACGGTTCCTATGGCTTGCTTAATCGTTTCCAGCACACGTCTTCCCTCCTCCTGATTAGCTACAATTACAATATTTTTTTCAGATGAAATTCCATCCAATTTGAAATTTTTTAAGCCAAAGAAATTTAACAACAAACGCAACCCTACAGATGAAATTACGGTCCAAAAAGAGCCTAAAATAATTATAGCTCTAGAAAAGCGCCAGTCTTCATTTAAGAAAGCGTATGTACACGCAATTATTAAGGAGCCAATAAATAAACCTCGTACTAACCTCGATAGTTTGTATGGTTTATCATAACCACCCATCAACCAAACAGAAAATAGCCAAGATACAATGTAAGCAGGTACTGCAATTTGAATTAATTCCGGAGCATATTCTTTTCGAACATATTTATGATTGTTTTCCCAATATATTTTAATGATGTATAAACCTACAAACCAAGTGCTGGCATCTAAGAATGGTAATACCAAACGACTTATCATTCTGCTAAAAATCGCAAAACCTGCACGCACATAAACAGCAATGTTTATTAAAAAAGAAAAGAGTTGTGCATTATTTTTTGAAAAATGTTTTTTAGCAAATATGATCATCGCATTATAAAACACAAATACATAGTTTACCGAACTTTTTTTAGTACTCTCTCCTTTGTAATGAATAATACTCGTATTTGGGTAATAATAATTTTTATAGCCACCTAATTGAATTCTATAAGAAAGATCAATGTCTTCACCATACATAAAAAAAGTTTCGTCGAGTAGGCCTACTTTTTCCAGTACTTTTTTACGCATCAACATAAATGCACCGGCAAGAACATCTACTTCATGAACTTCATCATTGCTTAAATAACCCAAATGATATTTCCCAAATAATTTAGATTTCGGGAATAAACGCGCTAAGCCAAATATTTTAAAGAATGCCACCATTGGAGTAGGCAAACCTCGTTTAGATTCTGGTAAGAAATTCCCTTTCCCATCAATCATTTTTACTCCTAAGCCACCCGCATCCGGATGCTCATCCATAAATGTCAAAATCTTTTCGAAAGTATCTTCTTGAACCACCGTATCGGGGTTTAATAGTAAAATATATTCTCCCTTCGCAATTTCTATTCCTTGGTTATTAGCTACAGAGAAACCCGTGTTCTTTCGGTTTTCTATTAATAGGATGTCTTTAAATTTATCTTTCAGCATTTCTACCGAACCATCAACCGAATTATTATCCACCACAATTACCTCTATTGCAATTCCTTTTGCAGCCTTTCGTACAGAGTACAAACATTGCTCTAAAAAATACTTAACATTATAATTTACAATGATGATGGATAATTTCATTCTTTTACTAAGAGAATTGGCTTAAAAATAACAAAAATGTTGAATAAGCATTGAATTTAACCTTGTTGATACGCAACTCTTGACAAAATTGATCTTCCTAAGGTAACCTCGTCTACATATTCTAACTCTCCTCCAAAAGCCACCCCTCTAGAAATGGTTGATATTTTAACCGGAAATTCTTTTAATTTTTTGTGGATGTAAAAAATGGTAGTATCACCTTCCATCGTGGCACTTAGGGCCATAATAATTTCCTTTACTTCTGAGTTTTTTAATCGATCTACCAAAGTATCTATTTGCAAATCACTCGGTCCTTTGCCTTCCATTGGCGAAATTAAACCACCGAGCACATGGTATAAACCATTATACTGTTGTGTGTTTTCAATGGCAATAATATCTCTAATGTCTTCAACAATGCATAACTCTTCTTTATTACGACGAGTGTTTGAGCAAATGTTACAAACTTCCGTATCCGAAATATTAAAACATATAGTACAGTAGTTAATTTCTTCTTTTAATTTATGGAAGGCCGCAGCAAACTGATTTACTTGTAGGTCATCTTTTTTTAGTAGATGTAAAACTAATCGTAATGCAGTTTTTTGTCCAATTCCTGGCAATTGAGAAAATGCTTGCACTGCTTGTTCCAATCGTTTTGATGGTAAATTCATTCCCAAAAATATTACATTTGTTAAACATCTTTATATAAAATTAATGACACCCTTATTAATTATCTCGTGCATAGCCATTTACTTCTCAATACTCCTCTTTATATCCTGGTACACATCTAAAAATGCTACCCAACAGAGCTATTTTATTGGAAATAGAAAATCTGCGTGGTACTTGGTTGCTTTTGGATTAATTGGCGATTCGCTCTCTGGAGTTACCTTTGTATCGGTACCGGGTGCTGTTTATAATCAGCAGTTTGGATATATGCAATTGGTATTAGGCTATTTACTCGGCTACCTTGTTATAGCAAAGGTATTGTTGCCTCTCTACTATAAACTACAACTTACCTCTATTTATTCTTATTTAGGTACACGTTTTGGGCATAATTCTCAAAAAACAGGTTCATTCTTTTTTATACTATCCAGGTTAATAGGTGCAGCCTTTCGTTTGTACATTTCGGCAACCGTATTGCAACTCTTCATTTTTGATGCCTGGGGAGTTCCATTTTGGTTAACGGTTAGCGTAGTAATTGCCCTTATTTTATTATATACTTACAGAGGCGGAATAAAAACGCTTGTATGGACAGACACATTGCAATCGGGCTTTCTGCTGCTTGGTGTAATATTGTCGATTGTAGCCATTGCTAATGCCCTCAATTTAGATTTTATGGGCATCGTGCGAACTGTTAATGAAAGTCCGTACTCGCAGATATTCTTTTGGGACTGGCAAGCAAAATCCAATTTCTTTAAACAATTTTTTAGTGGAGCATTTATTGCAATAGTAATGACAGGCCTCGACCAAAATATGATGCAGAAAAATTTGAGCTGTAAAAGTTTAGGTGAAGCACAAAAAAATATTTATTGGTTTAGTTTTGTACTCATATTCGTGAACTTATTTTTTGTATCATTAGGTGCATTATTGTACGCATACGCAACAAAAATGGGTATCGAGCTTCCAACAAAAACAGATCAATTGTTTCCGCTATTAGCATTAAATCATTTAGGAATTTTTGCAGCCATTGTATTTGTATTGGGCATTACAGCTGCAACTTTTTCTAGCGCCGATTCTGTGTTAACCACCCTTACCACCTCATTCTGTATAGATTTTCTTGGTCAGAACCCCGACGTGGAGAGTACAAAATCACGTAACACAAGGCATTTAGTACACATCACTTTTGCTTTTTTATTATTGATGGTGATTATCATTTTTCAAAAAATAAATAACGATGCAGTAATAAATTCTGTGTTTACAGCAGCAGGTTATACCTACGGACCGTTACTTGGATTGTTCGGATTAGGGTTATTTACCAACATAAAAGTTAAAGATCGTTGGGTGCCAATAATTTGTATCATATCGCCAATACTAGTTTGGATTGTTGATAAAAATTCTGCTGAATGGATGGGCGGTTATAAATTTGGATTCGAATTGCTAATGTTAAACGGATTAATTACATTTATTGGTTTGATGATGATTAGAGCGAGTAGAATGAAGCAGAATGTTGCTTCTTAATACATAATACCAAATTCTAAATACTAAATTCTAAATTCTAAATTCTAAATTCTAATTATGACAGGAGACGATAAAATAAGAAGTGCGTTTGAAAACAAAAACTGGAACGAGATAAAAACACAAAACTCATGGCAAATATTTAAAGTAATGGCCGAGTTTGTGGAGGGCTTTGAGAAATTAGCAAAAATTGGCCCATGTGTATCCATATTCGGTTCAGCAAGAACAAAGCCCGACCATGTATACTACAAATTAGGTGAAGAAATTGCAGAGAAACTAACACGTAAAGGATACGGAATAATTACCGGTGGCGGACCAGGAATTATGGAAGCTGGAAATAAAGGTGCGAGAGCGACAGGTGGAAAATCGGTTGGATTAAACATTGTGTTACCATTCGAACAATCACACAATCCATACATTGATTTAGATAAATTAATGAACTTCGATTATTTCTTCGTTCGAAAAGTAATGTTTTTAAAGTATGCACAAGGCTTTGTGGTATTGCCAGGAGGTTTCGGTACACTCGATGAGTTATTTGAAGCATTAACGTTAATACAAACAAAAAAAGTGGCTCAATTTCCGGTGGTACTAGTAGGTACGGAGTTTTGGGGAGGTTTGGTAGATTGGATACAAAAAGTAATGCTCGAAAAAGAAAACAATGTATCACCAGACGATATGTTTTTATTCAAATTAGTAGACACTGCTGATGATGCAGTTGCACACATCGTAGAGTTTTACGAGAAGTTTATTTTGAAACCAAATTTCTAGTGATCATTAGTAACAAGTTTAACAAGGAAAGCAGGGTTATCGTATGGGCGCATTGAAGCAGAGCTCCGCGAAGTAAATGGCAAGAAATTATACCGCATGGGGGTGCTAAAGTTTCAACGCAGTAAGTAATAATTCAAAATTTAATTTATTCAACATCGCTAACTCCTCCGCTTACGGCGAATTTCATGGCATCGGCTGCTTTCATTCTAAGTGGGCTAACTTTTGCTCTGTTAACAATACAAACCTTTCCAGCAATGCTATAAGAGAATGGGAAGTACACAGCAACTTCATCTTCTATTCCCATACTTTTCAAATTATTTTGAGTAAGAAATCCTACTTGTTTTATACCTTCCGATATTTCTACCAATACGGGCTCGTTAAACTTTTTGTCTTCACCTACAAAAGCCTCTAACAAATCACGTACAGATGTGTACATCAGTTTAAAAATAGGCATTCGATTCAATAATTTATCGAGGTAATTATAAATGGGTTCGGTTATAAAAGAAGTAACCAAAAGCCCAACAAATGCTAGGCCTAATACCGTTACAATAACTCCACCACCCGGGAAACCCAAATCAACAATACTATCTACAGAGTATACTACTTTATAAATAATATACACGCTCAATGCCAATGGAATAATAACTAATACTCCTTTAAAAAAATAGTTAAGAAATACTCTAAAAAATTTATTCATAATAATAGATTCTTTGCACTCGTTGTGAGATACTGGTTAATATTTCGTAAGGTATGGTATTTATTTTACTAGCAAGTTCTTTTATGCTCAGCTCTTCACCAAACACTATTACTTCATCACCCTCTTGTACTTGTAAATTGGTAACATCTACCATACACATGTCCATACACACAGATCCAATTACTTTTGCACGATTGCCATTAATAAGCACCTCTCCTACACCATTTCCAAAAGCTCTACCATACCCATCGGCATAGCCAATTTTGATGGTAGCAATTTCTGCATCGTGAGTTAACACTCCTCTTCTGCTATAGCCTATACTTTCTCCTTTTAATACTTTGCGTACTTGCGTAACGGTGGTTTTAAGCTCGGCAACTCGTTGCAATTCGTGTTCAAAATTGCCTACATTTTCTACACCATACAAACCTATTCCTAATCGCACCATTTCATAATGAGACTCAGGGAAACGTAGTATGGCTGCGGTATTGGCAACATGCCTAAGTGTATCATAATGCAACTTGTTGCGTATACTTGCATATATTTTATCAAACTTATTCAGCTGCTCTTTTGTAAATGCATCATGCTCTTCCGACTCAGAAGCAGCTAAATGTGTAAATACCGACTTTACTTTTATGGATTCATCTTTCAAAAATTCAAGAATGCTTTCGATATCTTCTGATTCGAAACCTAAGCGGTGCATCCCAGTATCTAGTTTTAAATGTATGGGGTAATGCTTAACACCATTTAATTTTAAATGGTTTATAAACGATTTTAAAATTTGAATGCTGTATATTTCAGGTTCTAAACAATTGGAAATTATTTTTTCGAATGCGTTGCTCTCGGGGCTCATCACCATTATGGGTAAGTGTATCCCTTCTTTGCGTAATGCCACTCCTTCA
>JBILKW010000094.1:0-8658 GCA_044376465.1 Sphingobacteriales bacterium
GGACTATGCGCCCCATAGCTTTGAAGAAGGCTTAGCCATTGTTCAAAAACAATTAGAAGATAAATAAGTTATTAGATTTTAGATATTTGTTATTATTAAACCATAAAAAAATATGAGCATTAACGTAGGCCAAATGGCACCCGATTTCAGTTTGTACAATACAGACAAAAAAGAAGTTAAATTATCGGACTTAAGAGGAAAGAAAGTAATTATACATTTCTTCCCACAAGCATTTACTGGTGTATGTACTACACAATTATGTACCATGCGCGATAATATTAACTACTATACAAATTTAAACGCAGTAGTTTTAGGTATTTCAGTTGATTCTGTGTTTACATTAGGTAAATTCAAAGAACAAGAAAACTATAATTTCGACTTACTTTCAGACTTCAATAAAGAAACCGCTCGTGCATACGGATCTATTTATGAAGATTGGATTTTGGGCATGAAAGGTGTTGCAAAGAGAGCCGCTTTTGTAATTGATGAAACCGGAGTGGTAACCTATGCTGAAGTATTAGAAAGCGCAGGTGACTTGCCAGATTTCAACAAAATTGAGCAAGCAGTAGCTTAACAATGTGTAAATGTGTAAATGTGCAAATTAGTAAATGTGTAAATGTGCAAATGTGCAAATTCGCGCTTCGGTTGCCTCCATTTGCACATTTACTAATTTGCATATTTGCACATTATATGTATATTTGCAGCCCCTTAGAACTTATACTGTTTCAGGGAATTTGAAATATTGTTGGACCCGTAGCTCAATTGGATAGAGCATCTGACTACGGATCAGAAGGTTTGGGGTTCGAATCCCTACGAGTCCACAAAGCCCGAATTAATTCGGGCTTTTTTGTTTAACCCATATTATTGAAAATTATGTTGAACCTAGTACTATTCGGTCCTCCTGGAGCAGGCAAAGGAACTCAATCAGAAAAACTGATCAGCAAATATCAGTTGGTGCATTTATCAACTGGCGATATACTTAGAAACGAGATTTCAAATGGCACAACGCTTGGTATAGAAGCTAAAAAACTAATGGACCAAGGAATATTAGTTCCGGATGAAGTAGTAATAGAAATGATTAGCAATAAATTGGATGCTAACAAAGATGCAAAGGGATTTATTTTTGATGGATTTCCAAGAACAGTAGCGCAAGCAGAGGCTTTAGACAATCTTTTAACATCAAAATCCTCTTCAATTAGCAAAATGATTGCCTTAGAGGTCGAATATGATGAGTTAAAGAAAAGACTGTTGCTTAGAGGGAAAGATTCAGGTCGCCCAGACGACGCTAACCCAGAAATTATTGAAAAAAGAATACAAGAATATTTAACTAAAACAGCACCAGTTGCCGAATATTACAAGGCTCAAGGTAAATTTGAATCTATCAATGGAATCGGCTCCATCAATTATATTTTCGATTCTATTTGCAACACCTTAATTAGCTAATTAGCTAATTAGCACATTAGCACACTATCATGGCAGGTTCCAATTTTGTTGATTATGTAAAAATTTGCTGCCGTTCGGGAGCAGGAGGAGCTGGTTCGATGCATTTGCATCGCGACAAAAAAACGGCGATGGGTGGTCCGGATGGAGGAGATGGTGGGCGAGGTGGGCATATTATTTTACGAGGCAATAAACAGTTCTGGACTTTATTGCATTTAAAATATCGTAAACATGTAATTGCTGAAGCAGGAGTTAACGGGCAAGGTGGCCTTCGAACCGGTAAACAGGGTATAGACGAAATTTTAGAAGTACCACTTGGCACCATTGCTCGCGATGCTGAAACAGGTGAAATCGAATTTGAAATTACCGAACACGGTCAAGAACGCATTTTATTACAGGGAGGTAGAGGAGGCTTAGGAAACTGGCATTTCAGAACTTCTACCAACCAAACTCCCCGATTCGCTCAACCTGGTGAAGAAGGTAAAGAATCCTGGAAAATATTAGAGTTAAAGATATTGGCAGACGTTGGTTTAGTTGGTTTTCCTAATGCCGGTAAATCAACATTACTCTCCGTATTAAGTGCTGCAAAACCCGAAATTGCAGACTATCCATTTACTACTTTAGTTCCCAATTTAGGGATCGTCGCTTATCGTGATAATAAATCTTTTGTAATGGCTGACATACCCGGTATAATTGAGGGTGCTTCGCAAGGCAAAGGACTAGGGATTCGATTTTTACGCCACATAGAACGTAATGCAGTGCTGCTGTTTATGATACCTGCAGATAGCAAAAACATTCACCAAGAATATAAAATCTTGTTAAAAGAACTTGAACTATATAATCCCGAATTATTGTTCAAACCTAGCGTACTAGCAATTACTAAAGCTGATATGTTGGATGAAGAGTTAATAAATGAAATAAAACTTGATCTGCCGAACATCCCTTATCTATTTATCTCTTCTGTTGCTCAAATGGGTCTGATCAATTTAAAAGATATGCTTTGGAAAGAAATTAATCAGTTGTAAATACACATTATTGATCACACTGATTAAATAATTCCTAATCGAATTGACTCCTCTCAATTGCTTGAAATTTTAAAAATTACTTTACTAATATGAATATGGAAATTTCAATATTCAACAAGTATGATATTACCCGCCTAAAATAATTAGTAATACTATAGAAACAAACCATCTTCCCATCATTGGAATGTCTCCCATTTCTCGTAAAATTGATGCTTAACTTCTCTTCGAAACGAAAACGATAACCTATATTTTTATGCATATTTACATATCAAAATTTTAATAAAATATTGATAAACAGATAATAAGATAGTTTTAAAAATAAAAATTTTCTTTTTATTGGAATTTTTATATTTTTGGGAGATTATCCAACTCTCTCATGAAAAACTTATATAAGATATTCGTCGTGGAAGACGATATTTGGTATAGTAAATACCTAAATCATCAATTATCACTCAATCCAGAGTATGAAGTTAAAGTGTTTAACAATGCTAAAAGTTTTTTAGCTGCCCTGCACGAACATCCCGATATTATAACTCTTGACTACAATCTGCCAGACATGAATGGCTCTGAAATTTTAAAAAAAATTAAAATAAATTCACCAGATACGAATGTGATTATTATATCAGGGCAAGAAGACGTTCAAACTGCCATTAATTTATTAAAAGACGGGGCGTATGATTATATTACCAAAGATGATAATACCAAAAATAGAATATTCAATATTATTAATAACATACGCCACAACATTGGATTAAAAAATGAAATAAATTTATTGCGAGAAGAAGTAATTGAAAAATACGATTACGAAAAAAGTATTATAGGCAATAGCCCTGCCATAAAACAAATATATTCACTTATAAAGAAAGCTTGTTTAACAAATATAAATGTATCTATTACAGGAGAAACAGGAACAGGGAAAGAGCTAATTGCAAAAACAATTCACTTCCAATCTAAGCGAAATAAAATGCCATTTGTTGCTGTAAACGTTGCAGCAATTCCAAGAGATTTAATAGAAAGTGAACTCTTTGGCCACGAAAAAGGTGCTTTTACAGGGGCAAACGGCAGGCGAATTGGTAAGTTTGAAGAGGCGCATAAAGGCACATTATTTTTAGATGAAATAGGCGAATTCGATTTAAATCTACAATCTAAATTATTGCGTGTTCTTCAAGAAAGAGAAATTTCAAGAGTTGGTGGAAATGGTATTGTACCAATTGATGTTAGAATTATTACAGCAACACATAAAAATTTAGCCGAAGAAGTGAAGGCAGGTAGGTTCAGAGAAGATTTGTACTATCGCTTAATTGGCATGCCAATTTTCTTACCTCCTTTGCGGGAAAGAGATCACGATGCATTGCTTATCTCTAAACATTTTATTCAAACTTTTTGCAAGGAGAATGGAATTAAACAAAAACAATTAAGCCCAGAAGCAAAAGATCGTTTAATCTCATACCCATTCCCAGGAAATATTAGAGAATTAAAAGCAATTATAGACCTTGCCATCGTAATGTCTGAAGGAGATTTTATAGAACTAGAAGACCTTACCTTTATGCGTAATGCAGAGCCTGATGATTTTTTATTGGAAGAATTAACTCTCGATGTATACAATCAGAAAATTATACAATTCTTTTTAAATAAATACAACGGAAATGTATTAACAGTAGCAAAAAAACTCGACATCGGCAAATCAACCATCTACAGATTTATACAAGAAGGAAAAATAAAACTACCAAAATAAGCTACTTCATCAATAAATAATGACTTCTATATCATCTCCATCTTTACGATGGAGATGATATCTCATGCATTTACGAAAGTAACATCTTGCCTATTATTTCTCTGTATAGGCTTTCCTATTCCCCATTTCAAATCAAACTTAGGTACAATCAATAAAAATAGATCAGCTATCCAATGCATGGCATTCGTCAAATAGTCTCATTTATGATCGTATACAACTATACTTTGCAGAAATTAATTGTGCCTTTATCATAGTAAATTTCAATTCCACAATGCCATTAATGCAGTTTCCAAATTATTTTTTAAAAAAAATGAAAAATAGTTAGTGTATTTTGTACACTTTCACTATATTCGCTTATTGAATTAGCTAATTAAAAAAAATATGAAGATAGGAATAAACGGATTTGGTAGAATAGGACGATTAGTGTTTAGAGTAGCAGTAGACAGATCAGATATTGAGATAGTTGGAATCAACGATTTAATTGATGCAGAATACATGGCTTACATGTTGAAGTATGACTCTACACACGGAGCATTTAATGGTACTGTTTCAGTAGAAGGAAAAGACTTGGTGGTAAATGGAAAACGCATCAGAGTCACCGCAGAGCGCGACCCCGCAAACCTAGCATGGTCGGATATTGGAGCGGATTACATCGTAGAATCTACAGGATTATTTTTAGATAAAGAAAAAGCTTCTTTACATTTAAATGCAGGAGCTAAAAAAGTAATCATTTCAGCTCCCGCAAAAGATGATACTCCAACATTTGTAATGGGAGTGAACAATGAAACTTACCATGTTGACATGGACATTATTTCGAATGCATCATGCACAACGAATTGTTTGGCACCCTTGGCAAAAGTAATTAACGATGCGTTTGGAATTGATGAAGGATTAATGACCACCATTCATGCTGTAACGGCTACACAAAAAACAGTTGATGGCCCATCGGTAAAAGATTGGAGAGGCGGCAGAAGCGCATATCAAAATGTTATACCCTCTAGTACAGGTGCTGCAAAAGCAGTAGGATTAGTAATTCCAGAGCTTAAAGGAAAATTAACTGGCATGAGTTTCAGAGTACCTGTACCAAATGTTTCGGTAGTTGATTTAACATGTAAGTTAAAAACTCCAACTAGTTATGAAGCCATTAAAGATGCTATCAAAGCAGCTTCTATAAACGGAATGAAAGGCATACTTGGATACACGGAAGATCCAGTAGTTTCTAGTGATTTCATGGGAGATACAAGAACTTGTATTTTCGATGCGGAAGCTGGAATAATGTTAAGCCCGACTTTCGTAAAACTAGTCGCTTGGTATGACAATGAGTGGGGTTACTCAAATAAATTAGTGGATTTAATGCAATATATCGACAAGATTGATAATAAAGAAATAATGCAAGAGGCTTAGCCAAATTGCAAAGATGCTTAGTGTTTGTAGTATAGTAAGGGGATTGAACGGGTGGTTCGTCCCCTTTTCTACATAAATAAATAATATTACCTTGCGAAAAAAATTAACTATGTCTGTAATTATAAAAGGAACAGGTTCATTTATACCAGAAAATAAAATTTCAAACCAAGATTTTTTCAATCACGAATTTTATTCGGAGGACGGGGAAGCTTTGCCGCATACCGATGTCATTATTCAAAAATTTAAAGACATTACCGGCATAGATGCACGTCGTTATTCAGATGATAACATGTTAAATTCTGAAATGGCAAGTATTGCAGCTAAACGAGCAGTAAAAGATGCAAACATTAATGTTGAAGAAATTGATGTCATCATTTTTGCACATAATTTCGGAAATATTCCAAAAGATACCGCACAGATCGACATGTTACCTTGTTTAGCCACAAGAGTAAAACACGATTTGCAAATTAAAAATCCAAATTGTGCCGCATTCGATATTATATATGGATGCCCAGGATGGGTACAAGGTGTAATATTAGCTCGCCAATACATATTATGTGGCGATGCCAAAAATGTATTGGTTATTGGCGCCGAAGCGCTCTCTAGAGTTGTGGATCCATTTGATAGGGATTCTATGATTTATTCTGATGGTGCCGGTGCTGCTATCATCTCTAGCTCTGCAAATCATGATTGTGGAATTCTTAGCATTGCAAGCCAAACTTTTGCTAATGAAGAGGCCTATTATCTGTTTTACGGAAAATCTTATAAAAAAGGATATACAGAAGGTACGCGTTATATAAAAATGCATGGACGAAAAATTTATGAATTTGCATTGAATAATGTACCTATCGCGATGAAAAATTGTTTAGACAAAGCAGGTGTTGATATTTCAGAATTAAAGAAAGTATTTATACACCAAGCAAACGAAAAAATGGATGAAGCAATTATTCAACGCTTTTATAAATTGTATAACATTAAATCTGCACCCGAAAATATCATGCCTATGAGTATACATGAACTGGGCAATAGCTCCGTAGCAACAGTTCCTACTCTACTCGATTTAGTCTTGAACAATAAAATAGAGAACCATACTATACAGAAAGGCGATTTAATTTTACTAGCTTCTGTTGGCGCAGGCATGAGCATTAATGCAATTTGTTATAGAGTCTAAGTAAGTTTATGCTCAATAATCAACTCCTTAAATCCCAAAACTTCTTTGTTTTAATAGCATTTTGAGATGTTATTAAAAATATTTTCTTTGATAAATTAAATTAACTGCAACTTGTGCTTTGTCGCAAATGCCTTGAAAATGAAGCCAATAATGGATATTCGGCTCCTCAAAAATCAGCAGAAAAAGATTTTTAACACTATGTGAATAATTTTTTTGCTTAATTAATTTGTTTATATGAGATTTTACCTCTTCTTTTATGTAATAAAATAAAGGCTTTCAGAAGAAACCATTAAAAACAAATATTAATTAACTAATTTTTAATTTACAATTATGAACAAAGCAGAATTAATCGAAGCAATTGCTTCAGGATCTAAGCTAACAAAAGCAGATTCAGGTAGAGCATTAGATGCATTTTTAGAAGCTACTTCTAAAGCATTAAAGAAAGGCGACAAATTAACATTAGTTGGTTTCGGTACTTTTTCAGTAACTAAAAGACCAGCTCGTGTAGGTCGTAACCCAAAAACTGGTAAAGCTATTAAAATTGCAGCTAAGAAAGTTGCTAAGTTTAAAGCAGGTGCTGCGTTAGCTAAAATAGTTAACAAGTAATTCGAGTTTTATTCGATAAAAAAAGTCCTCCGTTTTACGTGAGGACTTTTTTTTATTCTATAGGTTTTACAACCGACAATGGTTTTTGTAAAATTACAGAGTTGGGCATGGTAATAACATCGCCCTCATTATTTTTTAAATACACAAAAAAATAAGTCAAATCTGTTACTTCGCCTTCAAAGGGATTGTCTTTATCTATTACTCTTATATAATCACCGATTTTTATAGGGTGATAGAAAAACAACAATACGCCTGCCGTAATATTAGAGAGCAAAGACCATTGCGCAAAAAATGCAATGCCCAAAGCGGTAATAATGGTACTGGCAAATATGGCAATTTCATCTTGTTGTAGGCCCCAAATGGCTGCTAATACTAAAAGTAAGGCGATGGTTGTAAACAAATGGAAAGCTTTAATTACAAACTTCCTTCTGGCACGTTGAATTTGAAAATTTTTTTTGAGTGTATTGTTGATGCTATTTTTAGCTAAGAAAAATAACAACACGTATCCTAATACGGCAGCAACTGTTTCTATTAATTGAATTTCTAGTGATTCCATAATTCAATTATACAACAAAAAAAACTAAATTAATGTTTACCAGCCGTACGGATGCAAATCTATTGTATCCGGGTGTCTGGTAGGTTGCACACTCAATACAGGTATTTTAGAATGGTTCACTAATTGTTGTGCAACTGGCCCCATAATGTATTCCACAAAATCTTCACGTTCCATGTCGGCCATTACCAATAACATGCAAGCATCTATTTCTTTTCCATAATCTAAAATTGCTTTCGACACATTATTGCTTTCCACAATTTTCAAATTATTTTTTACACCAAACTCATCTAAATATTGCTTAATCTGATTTCCTTCTCGTTGAATTTTTATATAGTGACTTTCCTCTCCTTCTGTTTCAATGCCTAAAGTATAAATTTCCGCATCGAACCATTTTGCAAACTGAATTGCGATGTTAACTTTTTGACGAGAGAATGGATCGTCTTTAAATGGCAATAAAATTCTTTTGATGGTATACTTAGGCATTTGTTTTTGTACAGACAATACAGGGCAAGCACATTCAGAAATAATTCTCACCGCATTACTTCCAATTACAAACTCTCTAAAACCACTCACGCCATGGGTGCTCATTACAAGTAAATCTATTTTTTCCTCTTCCACCAACTCAGTAATGGCTCTGTGGCTTTTACCAAAAATAACACGATACTCAAACTCATAACTGTATTTTACACGCATAGCTTCCGCATACTGTTTTATTCTTTCA
>JBILKW010000095.1:0-8620 GCA_044376465.1 Sphingobacteriales bacterium
ATTTGGACAGGCACCTTTCACTCTATTTTTGCTCGTATACTTAGGCAAGAGGCAGATAAAATAGGTTTTCCGGCAAACTTTACCATTTATGATAAGGACGATGCTAAAAGTTTATTACGTAGCATAATTAAAGAGCAAAATTTAGATGAAAAAGCATACAATGTAAATCATGTAATGCACCGCATTTCTTCGGCTAAAAACAATTTAATATCTGCAAAAGAATACAACGAAAACGACCAAATACAAGCCGACGACCATTCCACGGGGAAGGGTAAAATTGGATACATTTATTCGCTTTACCAAAACCGTTGTGAGAAAGCAGGTGCAATGGATTTCGACGATTTACTTTTTAAAACAAATGTGCTTATTCGCGAGCATGCAGATGTGTTGAATAAATATCAACATAAATTTAAGTACGTAATGGTAGATGAGTACCAAGACACAAACTTTTCTCAATATTTAATTGTGAAAAAATTGGTGGCAGTACACCAAAATATATGTGTGGTGGGCGATGATGCGCAAAGTATTTACGCCTTCAGAGGAGCAAACATTCAAAACATTTTGAACTTTGAGAAAGATTACCCAGACATGAAAGTGTTTAAGCTCGAAGAAAATTACCGATCTACGCAAAACATTGTAGAAGTAGCTAATTCGGTAATTGCCAAAAATCAGGATCAAATAAAAAAGAAAGTTTTTTCGCAAAAAGAAAGTGGTGATAAAATTGCGGTTTATAAAGCTTTTTCAGACAATGAGGAGGGTAAAATTGTAGCTGAATCTATACAACAAGAGCGTGCCAATAAAAATTTAAACAACAGTGATTTCGCCATTTTATACAGAACCAATTCACAGTCGAGGGCTATGGAAGAAGCCTTGCGTAAACTTAACATTCCTTACAGAATTTACGGAGGCCTCTCCTTCTATCAACGTAAGGAAATAAAAGATTTAATTGCCTACTTCAGACTCGCGGTAAATCATGCAGATGAAGAAGCTTTTAAGCGAATTATAAATTACCCTATGCGTGGCATCGGAAAAACCAGTATGGATAAATTAATACTGGCTGCGAGCGAACAAAATAAAACCTTGTTTGAACTATCCGAAACTGCTAATCAGTTTTTGGGTGCAAAATCTGGTACAAGCATAGAAAACTTTTACATTATGATTAAAAGTTTTGCGGTGCTTATCCATCAACAAAATGCATATGATGCGGCTTCGCATATCGCAAAACAAAGTGGCTTGTTAAAAGATTTATATGATGATAAATCGATTGAAGGCCTCAGCAGGTATGAAAATATTCAAGAATTATTAAACGGGATTAAAGATTTTACGGATAGAGACGATATTGAAGACCATAGCTTGGCCACTTTTTTACAAGAAGTTGCGCTCTTAACTGGCGATGAAAAAAAAGAGGAGGAGAATAAAGACACTGTTTCGTTAATGACCATACACTCTGCTAAAGGATTAGAGTTTCCGTATGTGTATGTGGTAGGTTTGGAAGAAAATCTTTTTCCATCGCAAATGGCATTACATTCTAGAGCCGATTTGGAAGAAGAGCGAAGGCTGTTTTATGTAGCCATAACGCGTGCAGAACGTAAGTTAACCTTGAGTTATGCCGTTTCGAGGTATAAATGGGGTTCGCCAATATCTTGCGACCCGAGTAGGTTTTTAGAAGAAATAGACCCCAAATATTTAGAAATAAATTACCTGCAAAAATCCGCTGCTAGCTCAACTTTTTTTGACAATGATCGGCAAAGTTACAACTCCATTGCAGGCAAACCTAAACCTTTGATGCAGGCAAGCACCCTCGCAAAGCCTTATAATCACATAGTTTCAGAGGATTTTGTGGCTTCAGACCCAAAGCAAATTGCAGTGGGTATGGAAGTAGAACATCAGAAATTCGGGTTTGGTACCGTATTAGAAATGGAAGGAGCTAGTGGTGATATTAAAACCACCATTCAATTTAAACAAGTAGGGAAAAAGCAACTTTTGCTAAAATTTGCTAAATTGCGCATAATTAATTAGCTAATCGGCTAATTAGCTAATTAGCTAATGAAATATGTTTGATTACAATACTACAAGACCCGCTTTGCTTTATTCTGAATATGGAAGAAATATACAGAACATGGTAAAATATATTAAAACCCTAGATAGCAAGGAAGAACGAAATAAACACGCTCAAGCAGTAATTGACTTGATGGGATTTTTAAATCCACATTTAAGAGATGTAGCTGATTTTAAACATAAACTTTGGGATCACTTGTTCATCATTGCCGATTTCGATTTAGACGTGGATTCTCCTTATCCTATACCTTCAAAAGAGTCTTTAGATACTAAACCTCAGCGAGTACCGTATCCGTTAAATAAAATTAAATATAAACATTACGGTAAAACGGTTGAGTTGATGATTGAAAAGGCGAAAGAGATTAAGGATGAACCAGAGCGCAAATCGCAAATGGTTGCGTCTATTGCTAACTTCATGAAAATGTCGTACGTTACATGGAATAAAGATACTGTAAGCGACGATACAATTATTAGCGATTTAAAGTTGCTTTCTCGAGGGGAATTGGAAATTGAAGAAAACATTCACTTAAATAAAGTGGAGGTAAAATCTACACCAAACAAATCACGTCAGAATAATTTCAAGCAAAGAAATAACAACAACAATAACAACCGAAACAATAATAACAATCGTAAAAACAACGGAAAAGCTAGATATTAAACAATATCTACATTTGTGAAAATATTATTTTCTTGAATCGTTTAAAATCCTTTATCTTCAAAGCCGATAAAGGATTTTTTTTATGGATACTTTCGAAATACGAGGCGGTAACAAACTCAAAGGAGAAATTACCCCACAGGGTGCTAAAAACGAGGCACTACAAATTATTTCAGCGGTTTTGTTAACAGACCAAGAAGTAACAATTTCTAACATACCAGACATTGTTGATGTAAATAAACTCATCGATTTATTGAGCAATATGGGTGTAAAAGTAGATCGCAAATCTAAAGACACTTATACATTTAAAGCAGATAGCATAGATCTTAATTTTTTTAAGAGCGATACTTTTAAGAAAAAAGGTTCTGCATTACGAGGCTCAGTAATGATTGTGGGACCCTTGTTGGCACGTTTTAAACAAGCCTACATTCCACGCCCTGGAGGGGATAAAATAGGGCGACGTAGATTAGATACCCATTTCTTAGGCTTTGAGAAATTGGGAGCTAAATTTAGCTACGACCCAAAAGATTCTTTTTTTAGCGTAGATGCATCTGAGTTGAAAGGAACATTTATGCTGTTAGACGAAGCTTCCGTTACTGGAACCGCTAATATTTTAATGGCATCTGTATTAGCAAAAGGCACTACTACTATTTATAATGCAGCATGTGAACCATACATTCAACAGTTATGTAAAATGTTGAACGCTATGGGTGCTAAAATTACCGGTATTGGTTCTAATTTATTAAGCATTGAAGGGGTAGAGTATTTAGGCGGCTGTTCACATCGCATGTTGCCTGACATGATTGAGATAGGCAGTTTTATTGGCCTGGCAGCCATGACCCAATCAGAAATTACCATTAAAAATGTTGGCTATGATCATTTAGGAGTTATACCAGATGTGTTTAAAAAATTAGGTATTAAACTAGAACGTCGTGATGATGATATTTACATCCCTTCTCAAGATTTATATGAAATTGACACCTTCATTGATGGCTCAATTTTAACCATTGCAGATGCTCCTTGGCCAGGTTTTACTCCCGATTTGTTGAGCATTGTTTTGGTTGTAGCTACTCAGGCAAAAGGCTCGGTTCTTATCCATCAAAAAATGTTCGAAAGCCGTTTGTTTTTTGTGGATAAATTGATTGACATGGGTGCACAAATTATTTTATGCGACCCACATAGAGCAAACATAATTGGCTTGGCTCGTAAAAACCCATTACGTGGAATTTCCATGACTTCGCCAGATATTCGTGCTGGAGTTTCTTTATTAATTGCAGCTTTATCTGCAGAAGGTCAAAGCACCATCTACAACATCGAACAAATAGATAGAGGTTACCAAGACATTGAACAACGCTTAAAAGCTATTGGTGCGGATATTACAAGGTGTTAAGTAATTTAATACCTTGTATACTATTCTTTTGAGAATAGAGTTTATACTCTCAAAAGGTTTATGTCGCCCAAATCAAAAATTTCTTCTACATTATTACTAGCTCTCCTATTTTCCTACTTATTCTACAAGCAAAGTCTTGGAATTAATTTTCTGATATTCGAGTTTTGTGCTTTAGCGCTGCTATTTATTTTTAAACAAATAGACCTCACTAATCCTAAAATTAAATTCGCTTTAGCAGGTTTTGGGATAAGCATTATAAGTTTTGTATGGAATTTTAGTGCTTTCGCATTCATCGTTAATTTATTGTTTTCTATTTATTTTATTGGGATTTTGAGCTACCCATTATTAAAAAACCACTTTAATAGTTTCTTTTTCGGTATAAGTTCAATGTTCCTGAGCATTTTCAAATTTATAAAATGCTTGAATAGTTCAGCAAAATCAAGAAATTCTGCCATAAAAAAAATATGGAAAACTAAAATTTATTTGATACCAATTTCAATCATACTCATTTTTGTTACTATTTATAGAAATTCAAATCCATATTTTAATTCTATTGTTATTAGCTTCGAAAAATATACAATTAATAAAATACCTAATTTATTTGAATACATAGATGAAAATTGGTTGTTTTTATTTGTTGTTGGAACCTTGCTCTCTAGCTTTATAATTTTTAGGTCTACTCTTGCTGACTTAGTGCAGTATGATCGAAATTCTAAGGATCAAATTATTAGAGCTAGAAAAAGGATGCATTTCGATTCTAAGCCTAATGCCTTGCATACTGAAGCTAAATTAGGCGTACTGTTGTTATTTATTTTAAATGGCATACTGATGGTGCTAAACAGTATAGACATATATTGGGTTTGGTTTAATTTTAAGTGGGACGGAACCATTTTAAAACAATTTGTGCATGAAGGCACCTATTTATTAATCTTTTCTATTTTGCTTTCCATTGTAATTGTTCTCTATTACTTTCGTGCAAATCAAAACTTTAATCCTAAAATAAAACGCTTAAAAACCTTGAGTTATCTATGGATTGCGCAAAATATAATTTTATGTATTTCTGTTGGTATTCGAAACTATTGGTACATCGATTATTTTAATTTAGCCTATAAACGTATTGGCGTAATTATATTTTTATTGATTACAATATATGGACTATATACAGTGTATTTAAAGTTGAAACATAAAAAATCTTTTGGATATTTGCTTAGCAAAAACACCTATAGTATATTGTTTATTTTATTGTTTTTCAGTTTATTTAATTGGGATGTTCTAATTGCTAAGTATAATTTCAGAAATGCTAATAAAGCCTTTTTACATTTAGATTATATGCAAACATTAGGCGACAAAGCACTTCCGTATTTAGAAAAATCTCTATACGAATTAACATCTATAAAGCAACAACAACAAGTAATATTTCGTTTTGACACGGTTTACTTAAGTGCTGAAGAATACGTAAATAGTATAAATAACAGAAAAACTGAGTTTTTAAAAAAAGATGAGAATATAGATTGGAGATCTTGGAACTATTCAGAATATAAAGCGAAAAAAATGTTGCTAGCAACCGAATGATTGCGCTATATACTTGTATATTTACTGATTCATATAAATCATCATAAAAAAATGACAACTTTCCATTCAGGATTTATAACAGTAAGCACCATTGTTAATATACCAATAGAAACAGTTTGGAGAATGTGGACAGATGCGAACCACATTACGCAGTGGAATAATGCGAGTGAAGATTGGCATACACCAAAGGCAGTGAATGATGTAAAAACAGGTGGGAAATTTACGTTTACGATGGCTGCAAGAGATGGCTCTGTGAGTTTTGATTTTGGTGGAACGTATACCAATGTAATAGAAAATGAACTTATAGAATACACCATAGAAGATGGTAGAAAAGTTAGTATTCAATTTATAAGGAAGGGTAATGCTGTTGAATTAATTGAACGCTTTGAACCAGAATCTGAAAACACCTTGGAATTACAGGAAATGGGGTGGCAAGCTATTTTAACAAATTTTAAAAACTATACCGAAGAAAGTCAACGAGTAGAAACTTTACATTTTGAAATTATTATTGATAAACCAGTTTCAATGGTTTACGACACAATGATTGCTGATGAAACATATCGTGCCTGGACATCGGCATTTAACGCTACTTCACATTATAGAGGATATTGGGACAAAGGTTCTAAGATTTTATTTATTGGTAGCGATGAAAATGGTATTGAGAGAGGTATGGTAAGCAGGATAAAAGATAATGTAAAGAATGAGTTCATTAGTATAGAACATTTAGGAATATACTCTAACGGAGAGGAACATCTGAACAACTCTTGGTCTGGTAGTTTAGAGAATTATACCTATAGAGACATTAATGGCAAAACACATTTAAGTATAGATATAGATGCTAACCAAGAATTCAAATCGTATTTTGAAGAAATGTGGCCCTTAGCATTGAATAAACTTAAAGAAGTTTGCGAAAAATAAATTTCCCTAGGTTTCTCTAACCAATAAATCTTCAGACAATTTAACTAACAAAGCCTTGGCTTGCTCGTTAGCACTAATATTTGCTAAGATCTCGAAGGCTTTATTTGCATAATTATTTATAATTTCTTGAGTAAGTTTCGGGATTTCTAATTCATTGTAGATACCAGTAATAGCAGACACTTTCTCTTCTGCTTTAAATACTGAAATACTTTCCCAGTGTTTCAATATTTTTAACTGTTCGGGATTTGCTAAACGATGTGCTTCAATCCATAAAAATGTTTTTTTGTTCGCAATTATATCCCCGCCTACTTGTTTACCAAATTTTTCAGGGTTTGCATATACATCTAAATAATCGTCTTGTAACTGAAAGGCAATTCCCATTAGCCTACCAAACTCATATAAGTGTTCTGCATCTGCTTTGGGTGCACCTGCAATTAATGCTCCGATTTCTAAACTGCAAGCTAATAAAACCGCTGTTTTAAGCTCTATCATTTTCAAGTATTCATCTTCCGTAACATCCACTTGCTTCTCAAACATCATGTCTATTTGCTGCCCTTCACAAACTTCGGTAGCCGTTTTATTAAATAATTTTATAAGTAATGGCAGAATCTCTGAAGGATAATTAACTAATAACTCATATGCTTTAACCAACATTACATCTCCAGAAAGAATGGCTGTATTATGGTTCCATTTTTCGTGCACGGTTGGCTTACCTCTTCTAATGGGTGCATCGTCCATAATATCATCGTGTATTAAACTAAAATTATGAAAAGTTTCAACCGCAAGAGCTGCATCTAAAGCTTCTTCGTGTTTATCAGAATATAAATGATGAGCAAGCAAAACCAGTACTGGCCTCATACGCTTTCCTCCCAATGACATGATGTAGTCCAATGGATCATACAATTCTTGAGGGAATTTAGAATAAGTATTACTTGCAATCTTTTTGTTTACAAGTTCCTGCAGTTCAATTATTTTTTGCATTGTATTATCTTCTCTTTTTATAGGTACTACTTTTTGTTGATTTTTCTTTTCTCTGAAAGTTCAGAGGTTCTTCATTCGTAATCAATTCAAAGTCGATTTGTTTTTTAGTTAATTCTACTTTTTTTACTTTAATATTTACCTCATCACCTAATTGGTATTTACGTTTAAACCTCTGCCCTACAATGCTGTAATTCTCGGGGTCTAACACATAAAAATCGTCGTTAATATCTCTCAACCTAATCATGCCTTCGCATTTGTTTTCTACTATCTCCACGTAAATTCCCCACTCTGTTACACCAGAAATTATACCCACAAATGTTTCGCCAACTTGTTCTGAGAGGTATTCTGCTTGTTTGTATTTAGTAAATAATCGTTCAGCATCTGATGCTCGTTTTTCCATTTGTGAAGAATGTAAACACATTTTCTCATAAATTTCTGGATCTACGGTTGATTTACCATCTAAGTAATGCTGCAATAACCTATGTGCCATTACATCTGGGTACCTACGTATTGGCGAGGTAAAGTGTGTATAATAATCAAATGCTAATCCGTAATGGCTAGTTTTTTTAGTAGTATACACTGCTTTTGCCATGGAACGAATGGCTAATTGAGTTAACACATTTTGTTCTGTTTTGCCTTCTACATCTGCCATTAATTGGTTTAAAGAAGTAGAAATTTCACGGTGACTTTTAGTATTTACTTTGTAACCAAACCTTGCTGCAAACTTTGCAAAGCCTTGTAAAACCTCTTCATTCGGAGAATCGTGTACTCGATATACAAAGGTTAAGGCATTTTTCTTTTTGCCTTTTGTTGCAATAAATTCTGCAACTTTTCTGTTTGCAAGCAACATAAAATCTTCAATTAATTTATGTGCATCGTTACGCTCTCTAACATACACTCCTATGGGTTTACCTGTTTCGTCGAGTGTAAATTTAACTTCTGTTGTTTCAAAATTAATAGCACCGTTCTTAAATCGCGTTGCTCTTAAGGCATGAGCAATGGTGTTTAAAATAGTAAGCTCTTCTTTGTAATCTCCTACCCCCGAT
>JBILKW010000096.1:0-8556 GCA_044376465.1 Sphingobacteriales bacterium
TAGACCACGGACATGTTCATGGCGAAGGAGGACACCAACACTAAAATAATTATGAATTATGAATTATGAATTATGAATTAAACCAAGTTTATCTCGTAATTTATAATTCATATTTTCTATTCATTATACATCCTTCCAATTCGCAAACAGTTCCCTAAATTCATAATTCATAATTCATAATTCATGAAGCCATCCATATTCAACATCGTTTTAGCAGTAGCAGTAGTAATCTTGTACATTTTGCATTTTACAAGTAAGCCACAAGGTCCAGTGTTTGTAAATGCAAACGACAGTACAATGTTAAGTATGCCAGGAGTTGGAGCTGTGTATGTAAACGGCGATTCATTGTTAGAGAATTACGATTATTTTAAAAATGCAAAGAAAGAATTTGAATCAAAAACATTGCGTACTGAAAAAGAAATTGAAGCGAAGAGAAGCGTGCTTGAATTAGAATTTACCAACTACCAAAAAATGGCATCTAGTATGAGTCCTGAACAGCGCGCTAGAACCGAAGAATCATTGATGCGCAAAGAGCAAGATTTGCGTTTGTTTAGTGAAAACGCTGCAGCAAAATTGCAAGAAGATCAGAGCAAATTTAATGAGCAACTTTTTGATAAGGTTTCTAAATATTTAAAAGAACATACTAAAGAAAAGAGTTATAAAATTGTATTCAACTTTACCAAAGGTTCGGGTATTTTGTATGCGAATGATAGCCTTGATATTACTCAAGAAGTGCTAGAAGGCCTGAATAAGCAGTATAAAGAGAAATCGAAGTAACGAATTAGCGAATTTAAGAATTGGCGAATGGTCGAAATCGGCAGTGTATAAGGTTAAATGCGAAATTCATAACTCACAATTTATAATTCAATATGTAAGATTTCATGCGCTAAGCGATTAAGCTTTCTATCCACAACGTTTTATTAAAAAAAGGAGGTCCTTTTGGATGTGTAATCGTGAAGGATGGGAAGATAATTGCCACTGGTGCAAACGAAGTTACCAACACCAACTTCGACGATCATTTTATTTACGAGGAAATTTCTAAAGAAATGAATAACCGTACAATTCCTTGCGAACAAGTGCTTCGAGAAGAAGCTTTTGAATTATGGAATAGTTTTGAGGGAAACATAAAATACTAAGCTAACTACCATCGCATTAAAATAATTTAATTGGTAAAATATATAATGGCTATTCGGTAACGGATGGCCTTTTTTTATGCGCTATAGGCATGTTGAAAACTTTTTGTGGTAGAATGTGGTAAAAAGTGGTAAGATTTAATAATTTTACACTAGAAAAAGAAGCAAAAAGTACAAATGAGTCAGTTTTTAGGTGAATATGAATGCAAGTTAGATCCGAAAGGTAGATTAATGCTACCGTCGGGTTTAAAGAAGCAGTTATCTCCGGAGGCGCAAGATAAGTTTGTGATGAACCGAGGCTTTGAAAGATGCTTGGTTTTGTATCCTTTAAACGAATGGAAAGTTATTAGCGATGAGGTAAATCAATTAAACTTATACGCGAAGAAAAACCGAGAATTTGCGAGATACTTTTTCCGTGGTGCAAGTGAACTTACCTTAGATGGTACCGGTCGCTTATTACTTCCAAAATCATTATTAGAATATGCTTCGATAGAAAAAGACTTAGTGCTTTTTGCTTACTCGAACAGAATAGAAGTTTGGTCGAAATCGAATTACGAATCGATGTTGAACAACGAGCCAGAAGATTTTGCAAACCTGGCGGAAGAAGTAATGGGTAAAAAAAATAACCCATAAAGTATGAGCAACTACCATCAGCCGGTGATGCTCAATGAGTGTTTAGAGGGCTTAAACATTCAAGCAAATGGAACTTATGTTGATGTCACCTTTGGTGGAGGTGGCCATTCAAAAGCAATATTAGAAAAACTTGGTCCACAAGGGCGTTTAATTGGATTCGACCAAGATCCTGATGCTAAAAATAATATTCCGAATGATGATCGATTCACGTTTGTGGATCAAAACTTTTCATTCTTAAAAAATCAATTACGATTTCTAGGAATTCAAAAGGTAGATGGAATATTAGCAGACTTGGGAGTCTCTTCGCATCAGTTTGATGCTGCAGACAGAGGTTTCTCAATACGTTTTGATGCAACGCTTGATATGCGTATGGATCAGCTAAGAGAGAAAGATGCAAAGTTTGTGTTGAATAATTATTCTGAACAAGATTTGCATAAAATTTTTGGCATGTATGGCGAGGTTCATAATGCAAAAACCTTGGCAAGTTTATTAGTAAAAGCAAGGATGATTAAACCAATAGAAACAGTTGGTTCATTTAAAGAATTAATAAAACCCTTGGTGAAAAGAGGAAAAGAAAATCAGTACTACGCACAAGTATTTCAAGCATTACGAATAGAAGTGAACGAGGAGTTAGAAGTACTGAAAGAGTTTTTGATACAAAGCGAAACAGTGTTAAAACTCGGAGGGCGATTGGTAGTAATGTCTTACCACTCTTTAGAAGATAGGTTAGTAAAAAATTTCATTCTAAAGGGGAAATTTTCGGGAGAACTAGAAAAAGATTTATTCGGAAATACGAATACGCCTTTTGAAGCTGTAACACGAAAAGCGCATACAGCAACAGAAGAAGAGTTGAAAATTAATAACCGAGCACGCAGTGCAAAGTTGAGAATTGCAGAAAGAACAAATGAACAAGTTTAAAGAAACAGTTGGAGAAGAAGTAGAAGTGGAGGCTCCTGTTGCAGAAGAACCTGTAATAGAGAAAAAAGCTAAAGTGCCTGCGAAGCCAAGTGCTTTTAGTCAATGGCTTGCTCAGAACATGTCAAAAGAATCGGCGTTAAGCATTTTGCCATTTCTTTTTTTTCTAACTGTTTTAGGAATGTTATACATAGCGAATAAACATTATGCAGAAAAAAATATTCGCCAGATAGAAAAAATTAATAAAGAATTAAAAGAATTAAAGTGGGAGCACTTAACTGCCAAATCAATATTAATGTCAAAAAGCAAACAAAGTGAAGTAGCTAAAATTACAAAGATATTTGGGTTGAATGAAGCGGTTACACCACCTACAAAAATAGTTATTGAAAATAAATGAGTATTCGCAAAGATATTATCATTCGTGTGTATTTTACCTTTGTGCTATTGGCCCTGGTGGCTATTGCAATTTTTTCGCGTGCGCTGCATGTGCAAGTTTTCCAAGGCGATAGATGGAAACGGATGAGCGATAGTTTAACTACTCATTTTATTGATGTAGAAGCCGGACGTGGAAATATTTATGCAAATGATGGTAGTTTATTAGCCACCTCATTGCCTGAGTATGAATTGAGAATGGATTTAATGACGGATGCCTTAACAAAAGAAATTTTTAATGAAAACGTAGATTCATTAGCGATTTGTTTAGCAAATTTATTTCAAGATAAAACTGCTACAGAGTATGAGCACAAATTAATAAAAGCACGTAACAATCGTGAACGATATCTATTAATTAAGCGGGTAGTAAATTATCCCCAATTACAAGCAGTAAAAAAATTTCCAATTTTTAGATTGGGAAAAAATAAAGGTGGTTTGTTAATTATTCAAAAAGACAAACGCATACAACCCTTTAATCAATTAGCTTCGAGAACCATTGGTTATAAAGTAAAGGGGGTGCAACCCGTAGGGTTAGAAGGTGCATACGATATAGATTTAGGTGGTATTACAGGTAAACGATTAGTGCAAAGAATTTCAGGAGGTATTTTAATTCCCTTAAATGAAGAAGATGAAATTGCACCAAAAGATGGATATGACATATATACCACAATTGATGTAAACATACAAGATGTTGCACAAAATGCTTTAGCGGAGCAATTAATAAAGCATAATGCCGATCACGGTTGTGTGATATTAATGGAAGTTGCTACAGGTGAGATCAAAGCCATTGCTAACTTAACTCGAATAGAAGAAGGACTGTACAGAGAGAAGTACAATTATGCAATTGGAGAAGCAATGGAACCCGGCTCAACTTTTAAGTTGGCAACGTATATGGCTGCATTAGAAGATGAAATTTTTAGGCCATCGGATACCGTGGATACCGACGGAGGAAAATTTAGATTATACAATTCAACATTGAGCGATTCACATGAAGGTGGATATGGTCGCATCCCCATGTTAAAAGCGTTTGAACTTTCGTCGAACGTGGCCATCGCTAAAAAAATACACTACGGATATAAAGATAAACCTGAACAATTTATAAAACGCCTAAAACAATTTGGATTAGACCGTCAATTAGAATTACAAATACCAGGTACTCCTAAACCTAGACTTAAAGATCCGAACTCTAGCGATTGGAGCGGGCTAAGTTTATCTCGCTTGGCAATAGGGTACGAAATAAGAATGACACCATTACAAACTCTTGTATTATATAATGCTGTAGCGAATGGTGGCAGAATGATTTCACCTGTAATAGTAAGGGAGAAAAGAAGTATGGGTCAAGTGGTAGAAACGTTTAAATGCAAAACGATTAAAAAGAAAATTTGCTCTGATGAAACATTGGCAATGGTGAGAATGATGATGGAAGGAGTTGTAAGTCAGGGAACCGCAAAAAATTTAAGTACAACAATTTATCCAATAGCGGGCAAAACGGGCACTGCACAAGTTGCACAAGGAAAGGCGGGATATAAGAATGGAAAGAAAACTTACCAAGCTTCTTTCTGCGGATATTTTCCAGCAAATAATCCGAAGTATTCTATGATTGTTGTAGTTACAGACCCCTCTCATGCTGGCTATTATGGAAACGTAGTAGCAGGTCCAGTGTTTAAAAATATTGCCGATAAAGTGTACGCTAGTAGATTAGATATGCATCAAGATATATCGACTATTTATGCTAATGTGCAAAACGATGTACCCATTGCTAAAGATGGAATTAAAGATAAAACATTGAAAGTATATGAAAAGTTTGGCGTAAATCCATCCGTCCAAAATGATATAGATTGGGTTTCTATAAATAAAAATGAAAACAAGTTAGCCTTTAATGCCAAAGAAACACAAACTGGAATGGTACCAAGTGTAACAGGAATGGGATTACAAGATGCCATTTATTTATTAGAAAATTGTGGATTGAAAGTAAACGTAACAGGTGCAGGGAAAATAACGCAACAATCTATTAGTGCTGGGCAATCAATAATAAAAGGATCAACTATTTATTTAGAATTAAAATAGTGAAAAAAGTAGATGAAATATTAGCAGGGCTGAGTTTTACAGAACGAATTGGAGCTGCCAACTCAGAAGTAAAGTCTATTTGCTTTGATTCTAGAAAAGTAGAAACAGGTTCTGTGTTTGTTGCTACGAGAGGAACTGTTTCTGATGGACATAGTTTTATTGAAACTTCCATTCTGAAAGGAGCTCATACCATTGTTTGCGAAGAGTTGCCATCAACATTAATTGATAATATTAATTATATATGTGTAGATAATAGCAGCAGAGCACTTGGAACTATTGCAGCAAATTATTACGACCATCCATCTGAAAAGATAAAACTTGTAGGGATAACTGGTACGAATGGTAAAACAACCATTGCCACCTTATTGTATAAATTATTTAGAGCCTTAGGAAATAACGTAGGGTTAATTTCTACTGTAGAAAATAAAATTAACGATGATATAATTCCCTCTACGCACACTACTCCAGATGTATTAAGCATTAATGAGCTTTTACTAAAGATGATTGCAAAAGGATGCGACTATTGTTTTATGGAAGTAAGCTCGCATGCAACGGTACAAGAAAGAATTGCAGGATTAAATTTTGCAGGAGGAATATTTAGTAACATTACACATGATCATTTGGATTTTCACAAAACGTTTGATGAATACATAAAAGCGAAAAAATATTTCTTTGATCAATTGCCTAAATCATCTTTCGCATTAACAAATGCTGACGATAAGCGGGGAGCTGTAATGCTACAAAATACTAATGCCTATATAAAATCATACGCCTTATTAACCATGGCAGATTTTAAAGGAAGGGTAATTGAAAATCAGTTTTCGGGATTGTTGTTAAACGTAGATAATCAGGAAGTATGGTTCAAAATGATTGGCAGTTTTAATGCTTATAATATTTTAGCCGTTTATGGCGCAGCAATTTTATTAGAGCAAGATAAATTAAAAGTACTTACCATTTTATCGGCATTAGAAGGTGCTGAAGGAAGGTTCGAATACATCATTTCTGCAAATGGTACCATTGGTGTGGTTGATTATGCACACACACCCGATGCTTTAAAAAATGTATTACAAACCATCCAAAATATTCGTACAGGTAATGAACGAATTATTACAATAGTAGGATGTGGTGGCGACAGAGATAAAACAAAACGCCCAATAATGGCAGAGGTTGCTTGTAAGTTAAGCGATAAAACAATTTTAACTTCTGATAATCCGCGTAGTGAAGATCCATCAGAAATTATAAAAGAAATGGAAGCGGGTATTAGCATTACTAACCGAAATAAAACGATTAGTATAGTAGATAGGAAAGAAGCAATAAAAACCGCATGCCATTTAGCAAATGCTGGTGATATTATTCTATTAGCAGGAAAAGGACACGAGAAATATCAAGAAATAGCCGGAGTAAAATATCCGTTTGATGATAAGAAAGTATTGAACGAACAATTAGAATTATTGGTAAACACCCCTAAAAAATAAGATATGTTATACTACTTGTTTACATATTTAGACAAACACTTCGACTTCCCTGGAGCCGGTGTTTTTCAATACATCACGTTCCGTACAACAATGGCTGTGATAGTTTCCTTACTTATTTCTCTGGTAATGGGGAAAACCTTAATTGCTTACTTACATAGAAAGCAAGTTGGTGAAACCATTAGAGATTTGGGATTAGACGGACAAAAAGAAAAACAAGGAACACCTACTATGGGTGGACTCATAATTTTGGCTGCGATTTTAATTCCTACGTTATTATTTGCTAAGCTAAATAACATCTATATTATTTTGATGATTGTTACAACTGTATGGATGGGAACCATTGGTTTTATTGACGATTATATAAAAGTTTTTAGGAAAAATAAAGAGGGATTAGCAGGAAGATTTAAAATTGTTGGTCAGGTTGGATTAGGATTAATAATTGGCTATACGATGTTCTTTCATCCATCAATAGTAGTGAAAGAAAAAGTACCTGCAAACGAAATTGGATTATCGCAATACCAAACATTTGAGGAAAGTAAAACGAATAGCAATTTCCAAGTTACCCAAGAAACAAAGTCGACAAAAACGAATGTTCCTTTTTATAAAAACAATGAATTTGATTATGCGAAGCTCTTGAAATTTATTGGTGATGGTTATGAGAAGTATGCATTCTGGATTTTCATTCCTATAGTAATCATTATAATTACAGCAGTATCAAATGGAGCAAATATTACTGATGGAATTGATGGCTTGGCCACAGGTACTTCGGCCATTATTGGAGCAACACTTGGAATTTTAGCATACGTATCTGGTAACATGGTGTTTGCCGATTACCTGAATATAATGTATATACCCAACTCCGGTGAGCTTGTAATTTTTGCAGGAGCATTTATTGGTGCATGTATTGGTTTCTTATGGTACAATGCTTACCCAGCACAAGTGTTTATGGGCGATACAGGAAGTTTAGCCATAGGCGGAATCATTGCATCATACGCGATTATGATTCGTAAAGAATTATTGATACCGGTTTTGTGTGGAATATTTTTAGTAGAGAATCTATCGGTGATGATACAAGTAGGGTATTTTAAATACACCAAGAGAAAGTACGGAGAAGGAAGAAGAATTTTCAAAATGTCGCCATTGCATCACCATTACCAGAAGATAGGATATTCGGAACCCAAAATTGTAACAAGGTTTTGGATTATAGGAATAATTCTGGCGGTAGTAACGATAGTAACGTTGAAACTAAGGTAAAGCGAATTAACGAATTAGCGAATTAACGAATTAGCGAATTAGCGAATTAACGAGCATACAAGCAAATGAGCAAACGAATAATTGTACTTGGTGGAGGGGAGAGTGGAACGGGAGCGGCTGTGCTGGCAAAGCGCAAGGGCTTCGATGTGTTTTTGAGTGATGCTGGTTCTTTGAAAGATATTTATAAAAACATGTTGAACGAAGAAGGAATAGAATGGGAAGAAAATCAACATACAGAGGCGAAGATATTAAATGCCGATGAAGTAATTAAAAGCCCGGGTATAGCTGAGAAAGCACCCTTAATAAAGGCTTTGCGTAAACAAGGAACAAAAATTATTGGCGAAATAGAATTTGCAGCACGTTATACTAATGCAAAAATAATTTGCATAACAGGTACCAACGGTAAAACTACCACCACTTTGCTTACTTATCATTTATTAAAAAAAGCAGGAGTAAATGTTGGCTTAGCAGGAAATATTGGGCATAGTTTTGCTTACCAAGTGGCGACCGAAACGTTCGATTGCTATGTGTTAGAATTGAGCAGTTTTATGCTCGATGATATGTATGAGTTTAAAGCTGACATTGCAATACTCTGCAACATTACACCAGATCATTTAGATCGATATGAGTATAAACTAGAAAACTAT
>JBILKW010000097.1:0-8496 GCA_044376465.1 Sphingobacteriales bacterium
GCCAGTTCGCTAATTCGCCAATTCGATTTTAGCGTTTCGCGATAATCTCGTAATCTCTATTCGTTTTACCAATGTAAATCTGACGTGGGCGACCGATAGGCTCTTTATTTTCGTGCATTTCTTTCCATTGAGCAATCCAACCTGGTAAACGACCAAGGGCAAATAATACGGTAAACATTTCTGTTGGGAAACCAATTGCTCTGTAAATAATACCTGAGTAGAAATCTACGTTCGGGTATAATTTTCTTTCTACGAAATATGGATCGTTTAATGCCGTATGTTCTAGTTTCTTCGCAATGTCTAAAATCGGATCATGTACTCCTAATTTATTTAATACATTATCACATGCTTCTTTAATAATAGTTGCGCGAGGGTCAAAGTTCTTATAAACTCTATGTCCAAAACCCATTAAACGGAAAGGATCATTTTTATCTTTTGCTTTTGCAATCCATTTATCGGCATCTCCTCCATCTGCTTTAATGGATTCCAACATTTCTATTACCGCTTGGTTTGCACCGCCGTGTAATGGCCCCCATAATGCTGAGATACCGGAAGCTACGGATGCGTATAAGTTTGCGTCTGATGAGCCTACAATACGCACTGTTGAGGTAGAGCAGTTTTGCTCGTGGTCTGCATGTAAAATCAATAATTTATTCATGGCATCCACCACTACAGGATCGATGGTATAGTCCTCTGTGCGGTTTGAAAATGTCATGTTCAAGAAATTAGAAACATAATCTAATTTATTTTGTGGGTAAATTAATGGGTGACCAATAGATTTCTTCTGAATCCAAGAAACGATGGTACTCATTTTGGCTAGTAATTTTATGATCGTTAGATTTTGCTCTTCAGCAGATGGATTAGGGTTTAACGACTCTGGGTAAAAAGATGATAGTGAACAAACTAATGAAACCAACTGTCCCATAGGATGAGCTTTAGAAGGATAGCCGTCGAAAAATTTCTTCATATCCTCATGTATTAAGGTATGGCGAGAAATCTCGTGGTTAAACGCATCTAATTCTGTTTTGGTTGGCAATTCGCCATATATCAATAAGTAAGCAACTTCTATAAAAGTAGATTTCTCTGCAATTTGTTCTATTGGGTATCCACGATACTTCAATACACCCGTTTCACCGTCTAAGAAAGTAATGGCACTTTTTGTTGCACCGGTATTTTTATACCCTGTGTCTAAAGTAACATACCCTGTTTCGTCGCGTAGTTTTGAAATATCAATGGCTTTTTCGCCTTCAGTTCCTGTGATAACTGGGAATTCATATTTTTTCCCGTCTAATGTAATTTCTGCTATTTCAGACATGTGCTTAATGTTTTATGTATTATTCCTGCAAACTTAATTAATTGAATACGATTTTAAAAGATTCTTTTAAAGGTTTTGCCTATTTTTAACAACTAATTTCAAATAGAGTTTTATGGATTTCACAATTAACACTCCTGCTCTCCTTTTTCCGGCAATGAGTTTATTGTTACTAGCTTATACTAACCGCTTTAACGTTATTGCAAGTAGAATCAGAAGTTTGAGAGATTTATGGGAGACCGAACACAATGAAAAAATATTATTTCAATTACATAATCTTCGCCGCAGAGTAAAACTCATTCGCCTTATGCAAATGTTTGGTGTGTTTTGCATGTTTGGTTGTGTGCTTACTATGTTTTTATTGTTTAATAACGAATATGTAGCAGGTCAGTATGCTTTTGGTTTGAGTTTGTTGTTGATGTTGACTTCCTTATACCTATCTATCCGCGAAATTCATTTATCTGTAGTATCTCTAGATATTGTATTGAGTGATTTGGAACAAGAGCTAGGCGAAAAACAAAAACTATCAGAAGAAACTGAAAGTAATTCGGCTAAAAAATACTTCCGTTGAAGCAAGCTTTATAATCCCTTCTTTTTTTTCTAATTCACCGGTACTTTCAATGCTATCCGCGATCCCGTGCCATGGTTCTAAACATAAAAATGGATAGGGTTTCTTTGTCCAAATGCCGTAATACGGAAAGCCCTCTGCTTTTAAACTTAACTCTTTCTGGTGTTGTTTATGGAGGATGCTAATCTCATTCGATTTCATGCCTTGTAGTACAATAGCATCTTCTTCAAAATAAGTTTTCTTTAGTGCCAATCGCTTACCGTCCATCGGAACATCTAACGTTTGCAAGGTTCTTAAACCCGATTGTAATACATGGCGTTCAAACTTTTCTGCCAAATTAAATTCTAAGGTGTACTCCTCTAAATCATTTTCAAGTAAAAAAGCCGGGTGTGCACCTAATGAAAAATACATTTCTTTGGTATCTGTATTTTCTACTCTATATGTCAAGCTTAACTCATTTTCTATTAACTCATAGGTTAGTTGCAATGAGAAATGAAAAGGATAGTTTTCTAAGGTCTGTTCGTTGCTATTTAATTCAAAGCATACCGAATAATCTGTTTGTTTAATGCATTCGAAGTCAAAATTACGAGCGAATCCATGTTGGGGTAAATTGTATGTTTTATTCTGAAATGTATACATTTCATTTTTTAATCGACCTACAAACGGGAACAGTACAGGCGAACTCCTGCTCCATACACTCGCATCTGCCTGCCAAATGTATTCTTTTCCAGTTTGTTTGTTTATAACAGATCGCAGCTCTGCTCCTGTTAGAAGGATGCCGACTTTGTATAAGGTATTTTGTAAGGTAAACATTCTAAATTATGCAGACACAAGATAGGAGTATTCTGCAGTATTTCTATGTCTTATACATTTATTTCTATATTTTTTATGATCAACCCATCAGAAAAATTATGAAATTTAGTTTAAAGCTGATTACTCAAAACTGTAAATACATAATAATATAGCAGACCAAGGAACAACGAGATGGTTTTTCCGATTAAGAAATTAGATTTAGGTGCTAGTTTTTTGTCAGACAAACCCATAATAATTCTAAATGCATAAACTACCAACAACAGATTTCTTAGACTAAAAAACAATGTGAAATAAACGACAAAACGTTCGAAAGGACCCCTCACTTCAGAAATTTCTAATCCAAAGAAATTAACATCACTATTTGAATCAATATTAAACTCAAAATACCGACGCATGTATTTGTTAAATAGGGTACGTAACAAGATTTCTGAAATCAAAAAAATAGAGATAAGTAATGCTGTTTTCATATTCTAAGTGCTTAAATATAAACTGGATATAGACCAATACTAGATATAAAAATTGAGTTACAAAAGCTCACTATTAATGTATTCTTAGCATTAAATACAAATATTAACTTGAGTATATAATTCGAATGTTTTTACGATTTTATATTCATTAAATATTTTCTGTAATTTGAGTACCTAAGAAAAGAAAATGGTGATATTTTGATTTTTTGAAGAACAATGGCATTATTAATCTGTTAAATTTGTAGATTTAAAATTTTAATAATCACAACGAAAATCAAATCATAAAAATGGAAAATAATACATCTCAAGGGAAGTGCCCGTTTACAGGCGGCACACAAAAACAGACTGCGGGTGCGGGAACTGGCAACCGCGATTGGTGGCCTAATCAATTAAAGTTAAATATTTTACGACAGAATTCTGAACGATCGAATCCAATGGAAAAAGATTTCGACTATGCAAAAGAATTCAATTCATTAGATTTAAAAACAGTAAAAAACGAAATCAACGAGTTAATGACGAACTCGCAAGATTGGTGGCCAGCAGATTACGGCCATTACGGTCCATTTTTTATTAGATTGGCATGGCATAGTGCCGGAACATATCGCATAGGCGATGGTCGCGGTGGTGCAGGATCCGGAACTCAGCGTTTTGCACCTTTAAACAGTTGGCCCGACAATACAAACTTAGACAAGGCTCGTTTATTGTTATGGCCAATTAAACAGAAATATGGAAGAAAACTATCATGGGCGGATTTAATGGTATTAGCAGGGAATTGTGCGATGGAATCTATGGGTTTCGAAACATTTGGTTTTGCTGGCGGTAGAGAAGATGTTTGGGAACCAGAAGAAGACATTTATTGGGGTTCAGAAGATACCTGGCTAGGCGATAAACGTTATACAGGCGATAGAGATTTAGAAAACCCATTGGCAGCTGTGCAAATGGGATTAATATATGTAAACCCAGAGGGTCCAAATGCAAATCCAGATCCAATGGCATCGGCACGCGACATTCGAGAAACATTTGGTAGAATGGCTATGAATGATGAGGAAACGGTTGCCTTAATTGCGGGTGGGCATACTTTTGGAAAAACTCACGGTGCAGCAGACCCAAGTAAATATGTTGGTAAAGAGCCGGCAGGTGCAAGTATAGAAGAGCAAGGCACGGGCTGGAAAAACACCTTTAACAGTGGTAAAGGCATAGATACCATTACAAGCGGATTAGAGGGTGCCTGGACTACCACTCCAACAAAATGGAGCAACAACTATTTCGAAAACTTATTTGGTTACGAATGGGAATTAACAAAAAGCCCTGCAGGTGCACACCAGTGGAAACCAAAAGCAGGTGCCGGAGAAGGAACCGTGCCAGATGCGCATGACCCTTCTAAAAAACATACCCCTATAATGCTTACCACTGATTTGGCCTTACGCGTAGATCCAAGCTATGAAAAAATATCTCGTAGATATTATGAAAATCCAGCCGAATTTGCGGATGCATTTGCACGTGCTTGGTTTAAATTAACCCATAGAGATATGGGGCCAATAGCTCGTTATCAAGGCTCTGAAGTTCCAAAAGAAATTTTAATTTGGCAAGACCCAATTCCCGCAGCAGATTACAAAATGATTGATGCTGCTGATGTTGAGAAACTGAAATCAGCTTTGTTAGCTTCGGGCTTAAGTATTGCCGAAATGGTGAGTACGGCTTGGGCTTCAGCCTCTACATTCCGTGGATCCGACAAACGTGGTGGCGCAAATGGTTCACGTATTCGTTTAGCTCCGCAAAAATATTGGGAAGCAAATAATCCTTCACAACTTTCTAAAGTGTTAGATACAATTGAAAAAATTCAAAAAGAATTTAACAGCACTCACTCGGATAAAAAAGTATCGATAGCAGATTTAATTGTATTAGCTGGAAATGCTGGTATAGAAAAAGCAGCAAAAGATGCTGGTCATAATATTTCAGTTCCATTTACTGCAGGCAGAACAGACGCTACTCAAGAACATACTGATGTAGATTCATTTGCAGCACTGGAACCAAAGGCAGATGGTTTCAGAAATTATGCCAAGGGTAAATACGCAATGATAGCCGAAGATCTGTTGGTAGACAAAGCTCAACTGCTAACCCTCACTGCTCCAGAAATGACTGTACTTGTAGGTGGTTTAAGAGTATTAAACACTAACTTCAACGGGTCTAAACATGGTGTATTTACAAACACACCTGAAAAACTAACAAATGATTTTTTCAAAAATCTTTTAGACTTAGGCACCACTTGGAAATCTGTTTCAGATCATCAAGATGTATTTGAGGGAAGCGACCGCAAAACCGGTGCTGTAAAATGGACTGGTACAAGAGTTGATTTAATTTTTGGATCGAACTCTGAACTAAGGGCCATTGCAGAAGTATACGCTTGCGAAGATGGAAAAGATAAATTTGTACATGATTTTGTTGCCGCTTGGAACAAGGTAATGAATGCAGATCGATTTGATTTAGTTTAATACTATTCCTATCTATTCATAATTAAAAAGCTGAACGAATTCGTTCAGCTTTTTTTGTAACCATATTATGATAAATTCTTCCAAGTTATTTTCCCTCACAACATTTACAAGATCCCATTCTATTTCTTTACTGTCATATAAAAAAAGTAATAATTAGAGTCGCTTTTTACTAGTATGTAGCTTTTTCAAGTGTAGTACTTACTTTCTTTTCACTCCTCTCTCTTTCACTCTTTTATTTCCCGCAGGTCTGCGATTGCGATTATCGGGGTTATTGCGTGTGAGCGTTTCTACGAGTTTATTCTCTGAGTTTGTTTTTGTTTTTTTCTTATTGCGTTTCTCTGGGTTTTCACTTTTGGATGAGGATGAGCCTTTAATCATTTTATAAATAATGGCCATTTCTTCTGGTTCTAAATCGCGCCAATCGCCGAGTGGCAAGCCTTTCAAACTGATGTTCATAATTCGCACACGTTCTAGCTTCACTACATCGTATCCGTAATATTCACACATCCTGCGTATTTGCCTGTTCAATCCTTGGATTAATGTAATTCTAAAGGTGTTCGCCGATTCTTGCACTACCTTGCATTTCTTGGTCATTACGCCTAACATGGGCACTCCACTACCCATGCCTTCAATTACTTCGGTGGTTAAGGGTTTATGAACAGTTACAATGTATTCTTTTTCGTGCTTATTACCGGCACGTAAAATTTTGTTCACCATGTCGCCATTATTCGTCAAGAAAATTAATCCTTGCGAATCTTTGTCGAGCCTACCTATCGGAAAAATTCTGGTGCTGTGGTTTACATATTGTATAATGTTATCTCTTACACTTTGTTCGGTGGTCGATGTAATTCCAGGTGGTTTGTTAAGTGCAATAAAAACTACATCTTCTTCTTGTAAAGGTTCTAATTCATTACCATTTACACGTACCTTATCACCTGGCCCTACTTGGTCGCCAACCTTTGCACGCTTACCGTTTAAGAAAACATGTCCGCGTTCTATGTATCTGTCAGCTTCTCTTCTAGAACATAGTCCGGATTCGGCAATGAATTTATTTAAGCGCACGATTGTTTAATTAGAAATTATTAGGTAACTAAGATATTAAATTTTAAGCATTGTTTATGTTTCACGCAAAGAAGCAAATCTACCTCAACTCCGCATTCAACTCCTGCAATGCTGCATTGCCCGGGCAAAGCTCCTTTGTGCCTAATTGGTTCAATGGCACGTCTACGGTGTTTAATAAATGATGTAGGTCTCTCGATTCTGGTTCGATGTAAATTAAACCTGTAAGAATTTCGCCGTTTATTTTTGTTTTTTGTAGAGCATTAATTGCCGACATCCTATCTTCTGGGTTCCATTCGCTTTCTAGCTTGTGCAATTGTAAGTGTGAACCATCGTGTAAGGTAATGTCTTTATCAGTACCTGCCTCGTAGCTAGTGGTTATTTCTTCTTGGAAAGGAACAAAATCTACAGTAGAAGTTAATTCAATATGCTCGCGCACGTAATCGTATGATTTTGTAGAACCTGGATTGTTATTAAACGTTACGCATGGCGATATTACATTTATCAATGCAAATCCAGGATGCTTTATAGCTGCTTTGATAAGTGGTAATAATTGTGCTTTATCTCCCGAAAAACTTTGTGCCACAAATCCTGCTCCTAATTCTAATGCTAAACTTGGCAAATCAATTGCATTAAACATATTTACCGAACCAGCTTTACTTTTCGAACCTTCATCGGCAGTAGCCGAATCTTGTCCTTTGGTTAATCCGTAACATCCATTGTTCATTACGATGTACACCATGTTCAAATTTCTACGAATAACATGCACAAACTGCCCCATACCAATGGATGCAGTATCGCCATCGCCCGAAACTCCGAAATAAATTAATTCTTTGTTCGCTAAGTTTGCACCCGTTGCAACGGATGGCATACGCCCGTGTACAGAGTTAAATCCGTGGCTCTGACTTAAAAAATAAGCCGGTGTTTTTGAGGAACATCCTATGCCCGATAGTTTTGCTAACCGATGCGGCTCAATAGAAAGTTCGAAACACGATTGCACTATGGCAGCCGATATTGAATCGTGGCCACAACCCGCACACAATGTAGAAAGCGATCCTTCGTAAACTGTTTTTGTATAGCCAAGCTCGTTGGTTTTTAAATCGGGGTGGCGAAATTTTGGACGTATATATGTCATGATATTTTTTTCTTAAAAAATTAACTTAATTGCATGTTCAATTTAGATTTTAATGTTGCCATAATATGATCTGCTGTAATTGGCATGCCATCGTAATTTAAAATGGAAATAATATTTTTCGGGTCAATTTGCAATTCGTTTACTAATAAGGATTTCATTTGTGCATCTCTGTTTTGCTCAATTAAAAACACTTTTTTATGTGAGTTAATAAAGGCATCTACTTCAGTATTAAAAGGGAATGAACGCAAACGCATCGCATCAAATTTCAATCCTTCTGCTGCTAATAAATCAATGGCTTCTTTCGCAGCGTATATAGAGGTTCCGAAGAAAATCAATCCATATTCGTTTTCATTTTTCTGTTGGTAAAACTCCGGTGCTGGCACTCTCGATTTCATGGTTTCCCATTTCAATTCCAATCGTTGCATGTTGCGAACATAGGCTTCGCTTTCTTCTGTATATACCGCAAACTCATCGCGCGAAGTACCGCGTGTAAAGTAAGATCCTTTCGTTGGGTGTGTACCCGGATAAGTTCTGTATGGCACACCATCCCCATCAATATCTAAATAACGGCCCCATTTTTCTACTTTATCCAAATCTTCTGCATTCAACACTTTCCCTCTGTTCATTGGCTTCGAATCGTTCCATTTTAA
>JBILKW010000236.1:0-2562 GCA_044376465.1 Sphingobacteriales bacterium
AAATAAATTCTTATTATTCGAATCCTCCGATAATCAATTACATTATATTCATTTACCCGTATATAATTCGGCTTTCCGGTTTGATGAATTGCCTTATACCATTCTTGGCACTAAAGCAGTTATTATAAAAGAAATTGACGCTAACTCTAAATACCAAATTGTAAATTTTAAAATTCCTGAATCTAAATACATAGAAAACATTAGGCAAGCAGATATAAAAATCAATCACTCTTTAAAAAATCAGATGAGTATTATAAGTACCTCTGAGAAATTTGTTGGCGATTTTAGCACATTATTTGATAAACTATTTACTCATATTGTAATTAAAGAAAAATCTGAAAAAGATTTTATTGAATTTTGGAATAATACTATTACAGATATCGATACATTTAATTATGAAAATAAAGTAAAAACATACCCCTATACATCAGAATTAAGCTATAAATACAAGAAAAGTGACTTAATTACTTCGATAGATGATAATAATTATAGTATAAATATTTCTGAACTAATAAATCATTACACCATCTATACGAATTCGTATGAACGTCAATTTCCAATGGCACTCCCCTTTCCGTTTAAAGATGAATTTACTATAGAAATATTTTTTGATAAAAATATAAATATGGAATCTCAATTAAACTCTGGTGCTATGCAATTTAACTATATGGACTATTATATTACTATTGAAAAAAGTTCGGCAAAAAGTATAAAAATAAATTCTGTTTATTTAATTAAAAATACTGTTTTTAACGCTGCATCAAATCTTGTTATTCATAAATTAAATGAGGAATATTCGAATGCCATCAATAATAAGATAATTATAAGTACAGTGTCAACGGCAAAACCTAAAACAAAAACAAAAAAATAGTTTCTATTAATACGCGCGTTTATTATTTCCTTCAACATAATTAATAAACGCGTTGTTAACTACGCGCATACCTCCTGGTGTAGGGAAATCTCCTGAGAAGTACCAATCGCCTAAATTATCTGGGCAGGCATAATGCAAGTCTTCTAAACTTTGGTATATCACTTCTACCTCTGCATTGATATCGTCGGGTCTAACAATTTCTGCAATCTTTTTAGAAATTTCTTCAGCAGTAAAAGATCTGTAAATATCTTTTACAAAATTTTCTATTTCTTCTATTGGCAAAAACTGTTGTTTCTTACAACGTTCATAAACATCTTGTATCAAATCTTCTTTCCCTTGTTCTTTTAGCAATTCTATTGCTGCTGTAAATGCAACAAACTCTCCCATCCTACTCATGTCAATTCCGTAACAATCTGGATATCTAATTTGTGGTGCAGAAGAAACAATGATGATTTTTTTCGGACCTAATCTATCTAGAATTCTTAAAATACTTTGTTTTAATGTAGTGCCTCTAACAATCGAATCATCTAATACCACTAGATTATCTATGTCTCTTTTTACTACTCCATAAGTTGTATCGTACACATGGGCAACCATATCTTTCCTATCGGCATCTTGAGTAATAAAAGTTCTCAGTTTCACATCTTTCAATGTTATTTTTTCAACACGCGGTGCCATGTTCAACAACTTCTCTAATTTATCGTTTTGTAATTCGTGTTGATGATTGAGAATTTTTTCCTTCTGATAATCTTTGATGTACTTATGTACACCTTCTACCATTCCATAAAAAGCAACTTCGGCGGTATTAGGTATATAAGAGAATACAGTATTTTCAAAATCATAATCAACAGATTTCAAAATTTTATCTACTAATAAGCGACCTAATTGTTTACGCTCTCTATAAATAGATGCATCATTACCTCTAGAGAAATAAATACGTTCAAATGAACAGGCTTTTTTCTCAACTGGTGCCTTAAACATCTGCATAGAAGTATGTCCATTCTTTTTTATTATTAAAGCATGGCCAGGTTCAACTTCTTTTATTTCATCAATAGGAATATTAAAGGCGGTTTGAATAGCTGGTCTCTCTGAGGTAACCACTACTACTTCTTCATTTTCAAAATAAAACGCAGGACGAATACCCGCGGGGTCACGCATTACGAAAGCATCACCATGCCCAATCATGCCACAGATGGTGTAGCCCCCGTCCCAATTTTTTGCTGATCTTGTTAATACATTTGTAACATCGAGATTTTCTGCGATCAATTTCGTTATTTCAACATTACTATACCCTAAGGATCGGTAATAATCAAATAATTTTTGATTCTCATCGTCTAAAAAATGTCCAATTTTTTCGAGTACGGTTACAGTGTCAGCTTTTTCTTTAGGATGTTGACCCAATTCATATAATTGCTCAAGTAACTCATTTACATTGGTCATGTTAAAATTACCTGCAACTATAAGATTACGAGTAATCCAATTATTTTGGCGTAAGAATGGATGGCATTGTTCTATGTTATTGCCCCCAAAAGTACCATAGCGTAAATGACCTAATAGCACCTCTCCGATGTAAGGAGCATTTTGTTTTAGCCATTCGGCATCTTGAAACTTTATAGGTTCGTTAGCTTCAACTTCTACCAACCGGTTATGTATGTGCTCAAATATTTCAGGTACAGCATTCCTGCTTGTTG
>JBILKW010000237.1:0-2552 GCA_044376465.1 Sphingobacteriales bacterium
TGAACCTAAGATCCGCTAACTTACCGGACTCTATTACATCGTATACCTGACCACCAAGCTGATTATCGTAGGGAGAAACGTTCCAATTAGTTACGCTGAAAGGTGAGTAACCGAAGCCTCTACCGAATATTTTTATTTTCAAACTCATCCCTTTAGGTACTTCAGCCGCAAAGCTTAATGTTTCTGCGCTGGTAGCTGAATTTTTGTTTAAGAAAAGCACATTCGTACCAAACGAAGTTTGTGGTGGATAGGTGATAAACTTAGTGATTGAATAAGAATTGCTATCAACGAATTGTGTAACAAATTTTTCAAAGTTTGGAATCGTAACACTCATTCCTAAACTCGCATAGCGATTGTTTAAGTTATTCCGAATTTCAGCAAGATTTAAGTTACTCGCATCGTTTGCTAAAGCAGAACCGAGCGATGCATCGTTCAGCACCCCATCGTTTCTTATGTCGCTGCTAATGTTGGCAAGCAATTCTGTAAGTTCAGCTTCTGTACGGTATCCTTGTAAAATGGTAGATACGGCTAATAAAATCGCATGGTCGTCGCCAGATTGTGTGATGTTTAAATTCTCGAAAGTAGCGATGTTATTTTTACTTAAAAAGAAAATACTTAATACCTCTCGCATGGCTTGGCGTTTGGCTTGTATAAAACTAATGCCTTGCGAGATTAAAAATTCTACCCTGGCCTTCTCTAAATGAGAAAGTACGTTTACGTTTAAAGTTGATTGATTACTGATGTCTGCTAATGCAAATAAAGTAATGGGTGATGTTGAAGTGGTGCCGGTTACTTCGTTATAATAAAAGCCATTGGCGCGTAAAGATACAATGCTGTTGTTGAGCGAAACCGATGCAAACTGAAATGAACCTGAATTATCGACAATCTGCGAACTAAAAACTTTGCCCGTAGAACCTAAGTTAGTATTCAGCTCAAACAAATCAACAGCTGTACCATTTACAAAGGGACCTTTCTGCACCAAACCATTCACCGAGGTGTTTATTGGGGCAGTATTGGTAATTTCTTCTTTTTTGCAAGCGTTTACAAATATGAGAAGTAGTACAGAAAGTATGTATATTTTTTTCATTGTTTTGCAATATAAAGAAAATAAAAAATAAAATACTTTATGTATTTATTATTTATACACCAAATTGTGCAAGGTGATGCTCAAGGTGCTTACTAAGCAAATTATTCCATTCTTGTTTTGTTAAAACACCAAATGAATGGGATTCTTTTCCGTCAAAATAATTTTCTCCGAGTTGTTGTGTATTGATAAGGTAGTTAACCAAACGTTTTTTTTCAATTTCAAAATTCCTAGTGTCTTTAATTATAAATTCTGCAGCTGTTTGTCCGTTCTTTTTGTATGGTTTTTCGTTTATGACCATATTTTTTACAATCAGTTTCAACAATAGTTTTTTAAATGCATTTGGCTTGGGGTGAATGTCGTCATAAATCATTTCGTACGTTACATTACAATGAGCTAACATTTTTACAACATCCATTTTTCCCCAATTTGGTTTTGAATCTGGAGTTAATCTATTAATTCGGTTTATAAACTCTGTGGTGTCTGCAAGATTAAATATATTTTTCATTTTTTTAGTTTTTTATAATTATGGAAAAGTGTTGTTTTTACGATTTGCTACTTTCATTAATATTAATAAATAATTCTAATGAAAAAAATGGAAAGAGTAAAAGGGTAATGTGTATATTTTAATGAGTAAGGCATATTTACAGTTGAACAAGACTTTATGACTCTTGAATAAGTTATGCCATAGTGTACTTTGTTTCTTTGCTAGAAATAATTTATCTTCAATAAAATTAACATCGCAACATGAAAAAATCTCTAATCTCCTATTTTCTGCTTTCTACTGCACTATTCTCATCAGTTATTGCTCAGCAAAAACCCAGTGGTAACCATAATTTTACATCCGCAACTTTCTCTGCTCTACGTTTCCGATCTATTGGCCCTGCTGTTACTTCGGGTCGTATTGCCGATTTTGCCATAAACCTACAGAACCCTAGCGAATACTACGTAGCCACGGCTTCGGGTGGTGTTTGGAAAACAAACAATGCAGGTACTACCTATACTCCAATTTTCGACGGACAAGGTTCGTACTCCATCGGTTGCATTACGCTCGCTCCTGGCAACCCTAACATTGTGTGGGTTGGCAGTGGCGAAAACAATAACCAACGCTCGGTAGCTTATGGCGACGGTGTATATAAAAGTGAAGACGGCGGAAAGACTTGGAAAAACATGGGTTTAAAATCGTCGGAACATATTTCAGAAATAGTCATTCACCCTACCGACCCTAACATAATTTACGTTGGTGCTTACGGACCTGTTTGGAGCGAAGGTGGCGAACGTGGTGTTTACAAAAGTACCGACGGTGGTGCTACCTGGACTTGCGTAAAAGCGGTAAGTTCACACACCGGTGTAAACGATTTAGTAATGGATCCGCGTAATCCGAATGTGTTGTATGCAGCTTTCCACCAACGCATGCGTAAAGTGTTTACCTATATAGGCGGCGGACCAGAAAGTGCTATTTATAAAA
>JBILKW010000010.1:0-23749 GCA_044376465.1 Sphingobacteriales bacterium
AACAGCGGTTAATTTAGGAAACATCGCTAACTTAAACGCTCCAAATTTTATGCCAACTACAGGTTCGGTAGCATTAACTGGTGCAGCTTTTACAGGATTAGATGCAGCATTCTTTACTACTACAACTTTTAGAGGTGCTATGGGTACTACAGATTGGACAACTGGTTGGACGATTTGGAATCCACAAACTAAAGTATACTAGTTAGACTATAGAGAAAGATACTTAACTAATATTTGATCTAAGTAAATTGTTTTAAGGAAGCCTCCGCAAGGGGGCTTTTCTTTTTTAGGGTATTGAGTATAGAGTAGCGGGTATCGAGTATAGCACAACTTTTGCTTACTCGTTACTCGCTACTCATTACCCGCTACTATTTCCCGAGCATCTTAAACGTATCCTCAGGTATATTCTTAATGTCGAGTACTAAGAAGCCATCAATGGCGTCGTTAAATTTGGGATCTACATTAAAGCCGATAATTTTTGCGTTAAGTTGAATGTATTGACGGAGTAATACAGGAACTTTATTGTGGTCTATTTCTATTTCAGAAATTAAGCTATCGAGCGATTTGATAGTTGCTTTGTTATTAAGTAAAACTTGCGAATCTATTTCGGGTAAACTTATATTAAACTTTTTACGTGGCTCAATAGTTTTTGCTAATTGATGGTCGAAACAATTATTATTTATAAATTCAATAATTAAATTTTTAGAAAGTTTAGAGAAATTATTACTGATACTTACCGGTCCAAACATATATCGGTATTCAGGATTTTGTTTGACAAACATCAACAAGCCTTTCCATAATAAAAAAAGTGGCAATGCTTTTTGTTGATATTCTTTTCTAACAAAAGATCTGCCTAGTTCTAACCCCGCTTTCATTATTGGATGGAAGCCAGCTTTTACTTTAAACAAATTGGTAATGTAAAATCCTTTAGAGCCGTAACGATAAAAGATTTCATCGCCTTTACCCACTCTGTAGGCTCCCACTAATTTCTGAGCTTCTCGATCCCAAATAAACAGATGACTGTAGTATAAATCGTATTCATCTAAGTCTATTTTATTATTGGTGCCTTCACCAACTTCTCTAAAGGTAATTTCACGCAAACGTCCAATTTCATTTATAATATTTGGAATGCTAAAAGCACCAGATAAATACACATCGTAATTTTTTTCCGACATTATTTTTTTATCGGAAATACTTTCTATTTCTTTTGTTATTTTTTCTAAAGGTATTTCATCAACAATTTTATCGGGCTTAGATTTAATGTTGAATAATTTTGATGTAAAAAACTTTTTCACTTCAATGCCCGAGCCTAATGCATACGTTCTTGCACGTAGGTAAGGGATCACTTGATTTTGGGAGGAGAGTGTTTTTATTTCTTCATTCAAAATAGGTTTCCCGATGCGCATTTTTATGGTATACCCTTGTTTGTTGAATAACTCATATGGTAAGCGTGCTGTGCGCAACGTTGGATGTATTAATCCTAATAAATTAAATAATAAGCCATTGTTTCCGTGGAAATAAACGGGTATTACTGGCACACCCGCTTTGGAAATTATTTTTCCTACCACTGGGTTCCATTGTTTATCCATTACTTTCTGAGATTTCCTGTTAAAAGCAGATACTTCGCCAGCAGGGAATATACCGATAGGGGTGCCTTGTTGTAAACTCTCCATGGTTGTTTTTATGCCGGAAATACTGGAGGTGTTTTTTATATTTTCGAATGGATTAACTGCAATAAAATATTCTGAAAGGTTGGGTATTTTCTTTAATAAAAAATTAGCCATTAATTTTACATCAGGTCTTCGTTTGGATAATATTTTTAATAATATTAAACCTTCTACACCGCCGTATGGATGATTAGCTATGGCAATGAATGCACCTTCTTTAGGAATGTTATTTATTTCCTTTTCATCTATTTCAATTTTTATTCCTAAAGTATCTAGCACACTGTCAACAAAATCAAGTCCATTTTGCTCGTGGAATTTTGAGTATAATTTATTAACGTCGTTAATTTTCATTACCTCCATTAATAAATTAGCCAAACCCGGCAACATAAGCTTATCCAATTTAGTAGCCGACTCGAATTCTTTTTTGCTAATTATTTCCAATTTTAAAAATATTTATCATAAAATGTATTTAAAGTTAACACATAAAAAACATTTTTAGCTATATTGTAACAAAAATATTTATTGTGATGTGGAAGAAAGTGTTGAGGGAATATTTTGCCTTTCCAAAAAAGGAGAGAAGAGCCATTTGGGTATTGTTTATACTATGGATTATTCTACTGTGTGTACAAGTTATACAATCTAATTTTTTTAATTATCAAAACACATACTCGTATAAAGTAATTGTTAATAATGAGTTAACAAAAAGTGATGAAAATAAACTGAGAGAACAGTATAAAAATCGTTCACAAAATACTTTTTTTAAGAAGAAATTATATTTCAATTACATATCTCTGGATGATTTAGTAAATGCAGGTATTACAAAAAATCAAGCCTATAAAATTATCTCATCAAAAGAAAAAGGGATAAAAATTTATACAATAGAGGATGTAGAAAAGTTAATAGACGTAGATTCTGTTTCAAAAAATATCATCAAAAATATATTAAGTTTTTATCCATCTAAAAAATATTTTAATATTAATCCAACTCATAATAATACAAACAAGCCTATCACTAACATAAATATAAATACTGCTGATACAAGTGAATTAGATTTAATAAGAGGAATAAGTTTTGCTACAGCAAGCCGAGTGTTGAGGTACAAAGAGCGTCTAGGAGGTTATATCAATAAGGAACAATTTAAAGAGGTTTGGGGAATGGATTCTAATACTTATGAGATATTAATTGCCAATACCATGATTGAGCAACACACACAAAAGCAACTAAACATTAACAAAGCAGATTTAAAAACATTGGGTTCGCATCCCTACATTGGGTATAAGCTCGCTAAACTAATTGTAAATTATAGAACACAGCATGGCGATTATGTTTCTGTACGAGATTTATTAAAAATACATGTGATGAATGAAGAAATTTTCAGTAAAATTGAAGCTTATATTAGCATAAGCGATGATAAGTGACAAAATAAAAAAGATTGTTAGAAACGTGCCAGATTTTCCGCAAGAGGGAATCATGTTTAAAGACATCACACCAATTTTACAAGATGTCGAACTATGTAAAGAAATTACTAAAGAATTTTCGTTACGCTTAGCGGAACTGAAGCCAGATATAATTATTGGGGTTGAAAGTAGGGGCTTTTTATTTGGAATGTTAATTGCCCAAAAAATGGGTATTCCATTCGTTCCTATTAGAAAGAAAGGCAAGTTGCCAGCCGAATGTTATTCGGTTAATTATAATTTGGAATATGGCTCAGCTTGTATAGAAATTCATAAGGATGCCATTACTGCCGGGCAACGGGTAGTTATACACGATGATTTGTTGGCAACGGGTGGTACGGTTAAAGCCAGTGCAGAGCTTGTTAAACTCTCGGAGGGAAATATAGTTGGCTTTTCATTTTTAATTAGCTTAGATTTTTTGGGTGCCAAAGAAAAATTGAGAAGCTATTCATCAAATATTATTACTTTAGCAAACTATTAAATACAATGGCACTAACAACGAACGAATTAACAGGAAATTTCGACATGTCTCAAAGCGAGAGCGTGAAAATGGTAGCAGATATGGCAAAAGATTTTGCCGAAAAACACATCCGTCCGCATTATATGGAATGGGATGAAGCACAAACTTTTCCGATAGAAACCATGAAAAAAATGGGTGAGCTGGGATTATTAGGCGTGTTAGTACCTACAGAATACGGAGGAGCAGGCTTAGGTTATTTTGAATACGTGGCTGCAATTGTAGAAATTGCTAAGGTATGCAGCTCGGTAGGTTTATCGATGGCTGCACATAATTCATTATGTACCGGACATATAATGTACTTTGGAAACGAAGCGCAAAAGCAAAAATGGTTAACAAAATTAGCAACAGGTGAGTGGATAGGTGCTTGGGGATTAACAGAAGCAAATACAGGCTCAGATGCTATGAGAATGACCACAACTGCGGTGTTAGATGGAGATCATTATGTAATTAATGGCGCTAAAAACTGGATTACACATGGTAAATCTGGTGACATTGCTGTTGTGATGGTAAGAACAGGTGATGTGGGAGATTCGAACGGCATTTCTGCTATTGTGGTAGAAAGAGGAACTCCAGGATTTACGGCGGGTAAAAAAGAGAATAAATTAGGAATGAGGGCATCGGAAACAACAGAAATGATTTTCGATAATTGCAGAGTACCCAAAGAAAATATGTTAGGGGAAGTGGGTCAAGGCTTTCGCCAAGCCATGCAAATATTGGATGGTGGTAGAATATCTATCGCAGCCTTATCATTAGGTATTGCTAAAGGAGCCTACGAAGCAGCTTTAGCATATTCGAAAGAAAGGCATCAATTTGGGCAAGCGATCGCTAATTTTCAAGCCATTGCTTTTAAATTAGCAGACATGGCAACCAAAATAGAAGCATCAGAATTGTTAATATTACAAGCTTCTGATATGAAAAATAAAGGCAAAAGAATGACGAAAGAGTCGGCCATGGCTAAATATTATGCATCAGAAGTATGTGTTTGGGCATCAAATGAAGCCGTTCAGATATTTGGAGGCTATGGATATACCAAAGATTTTCCAGTAGAGAAATTCTACCGAGATTCTAAGTTATGTACCATTGGCGAAGGAACTTCGGAGATACAAAAGCTAGTAATTGCTAGAGACGTTTTAAGATAATTAGCTAATTATCTAATTAGCTAATTGAAAAAGGCATTTGCATATTTGCACATTTATCGTACATTTGCAACCCATCCTTAGATGGAGAATCGAGGTATACCATATGATCATTATCAACATTAAAGAAAACGAATCAATTGATAAGGCGCTAAAACGTTTTAAGAAGAAATTTGAAAAAACTGGAGTTCTTCGTGAACTACGTAGTCGCCAAGCATATGAAAAAAGATCTATTACACGTCGTACCGTAGTAAAAAGAGCAATTTACAAGCAAGGACTAAACGGAGAAATTTAATTTCTTGTTTTACACATAAAAGAGTTGTATCTTGATTTAATTATCAGATACAACTTTTTTTTTGATGATAAACGAGTCTTTTTTTAGGTACCTCCAATACGAGAAGCGATTCTCAGCCCACACACTTACTGCGTACAAAGCAGATTTAGAGGCCTATTCAGAATATATTTTAACACAATTTGAACTTGAGGATTTAAGTCAAGTTCCACATACTTTTATTCGTTCATGGATCGTTCAATTAATGGATTCGGGGATTAAAAGTAAGAGCGTTAACCGCAAAATTTCTACACTAAAATCTTATTATCGTTTTTTACAAAAGCAAGGAGAAATTCTCCAATCGCCAATGTTAAAAATTATAAGTCCGAAAGTTCCAAAGCGTTTGCCACAATTTGTGGAGCTGCGGCACATGGATGTATTATTAAATGAAATTGATTTTGACGATTCGTTTGAAGGAGTTAGGAATCGCTTGGTAATTGAACTATTTTATGCAACTGGAATGCGTATTTCAGAATTAATTAACTTACGAGCAACAGATGTAAGTACAAGCGGATTACAAGTAAAAGTTCTAGGAAAAAGAAACAAAGAAAGAATCATTCCAATTTCCGAACATTTATTGAAATTAATGTCAAATTATTCAACATTAAAAACTAACTTAACGTTAGAAAGTGAAACTTATTTTTGTAAAGAAACTGGCCAAGCATTAAATCCAAAATACGTGTATAGGCTAGTAAAAGCTGAATTGTCAAAAGTTACTACCCTTCAGAAAAAAAGTCCACATGTATTACGCCACACCTTCGCAACGCATATGTTAAACAACGGAGCAGATTTAAACGCAATTAAAGAAATTTTAGGCCATTCGAGTTTAGCAGCTACCCAAGTGTATACGCATAATTCGATAGAGAAATTAAAGAATATTTACAAACAAGCCCATCCAAAGGGTTAAGAAAGGAGAACAATTTATGAAAATTAGAGTTCAGTCAGTGCATTTCACAGCAGATCAAAAATTGTTAGATTTTATACAAAAGAAAGCGGATAAAACCGATACCTTTTTCGATAAAATAGTGAGCGCAGAAGTAATTTTGAAATTAGACAAGTCTTCAGAGGACATGAAAAACAAAGTGCTAGAGGTTAAAGTGATGATACCCGGCATGGTATTATTTGCAAAAGAAAATTGCAAAAGTTTCGAAGAAGCGGCAGACTATGCTTTTGAGTCGATACAAAAGCAATTACAGAAGTACAAAGGAAAGAGCAGCGAGGTAACCGTAAATAAAGAAGAGTTGTTTTTAGATGAGTTGGCAGATTAGTAGTAAGTAAACAATGTACATTATACAGTGTAAAAAGGAACTGCTCATTGGAGTAGTTCCTTTTTTTGTAAGAAATTCGAGCATTAGCCAATCATCTCTTATTGTATTTGTTTGATTTTTAAAAAGTTAGCCTTATAATGTGCATATAGGAATGAGAAAAAATGATTATGCATGTTTATTGGGCGTAAAAAATATTTTAAAATAGATTTTGACAGAATGATAAAATTCTTACATTTGCAGTCCCTTTGAAAAAGTGTGCGAAATAGTTCTTTGAAAGAGGGGAAATAACGATATGCCTCCTTAGCTCAGCTGGTAGAGCAACTGACTTGTAATCAGTAGGTCATTGGTTCGATTCCGATAGGAGGCTCAAAACGTTGGGGAGGTTCCAGAGCGGTCAAATGGGACGGACTGTAAATCCGTTACTTCGGTTTCGAAGGTTCGAATCCTTCTCTCCCCACACAACATTTGTGAGGCATATGTAGTGGTGATATGCACAGGAGACCCAAAAATATAACATGGGAGTAGCTCATCCCAATGGCTATCGAAAGATAATACGACAGCCATAAATTGAGAAAACGCGGGAGTAGCTCAGTTGGTAGAGCGACAGCCTTCCAAGCTGTAGGTCGCGGGTTCGAGCCTCGTCTCCCGCTCGATAGAATATTGAGCTAGATTGAAAATAAAGATAAGTGAGAAGGATAAGCTAGCATACGATAGAGAATAATAGGTTCTATTATTTGAATTCGGGGATCCTAAGATTAAAGTCTTGGGCTTGTGTGTTGGTTAAAGCCGATGTAGCTCAGGGGTAGAGTACTTCCTTGGTAAGGAAGGGGTCAGGGGTTCAATTCCCCTCATTGGCTCGATTGTTAGTATAATATGGTGTAATAATTAAAATAAACAAAATATAAATCAATCAATAAATAAGTAAAAACATGGCTAAAGAAAAATTTGACCGCAGTAAACCACACTTAAATATTGGAACTATCGGTCACGTTGACCACGGTAAAACCACATTAACAGCAGCTATCACGAAAGTATTAGCTGATAAAGGTTTATCAGAAGCACGTTCATTTGACTCGATCGATTCAGCTCCTGAAGAAAAAGAGAGAGGTATTACAATTAACACAGCTCACGTTGAGTATTCGACGGCAAACCGTCACTACGCACACGTTGATTGTCCAGGTCACGCGGATTATGTAAAAAACATGGTTACGGGTGCAGCCCAAATGGACGGAGCAATATTAGTAGTTGCAGCTACAGACGGGCCAATGCCACAAACTCGTGAGCACATCTTGTTAGCACGCCAAGTTGGTGTACCAGCATTAGTTGTATTCATGAACAAAGTGGACATGGTTGACGATCCAGAATTATTAGACTTAGTAGAGATGGAAATTCGTGAATTATTATCATTCTACGAGTTCCCAGGTGATACAATCCCAGTAGTAAGAGGTTCAGCTTTAGGTGGTTTGAACGGTGATGCTAAATGGGTAGAAATTATTATGGAATTAATGGATGCTGTTGATAACAACATTCCAATTCCACCACGTTTAACTGAATTACCTTTCTTAATGCCAGTTGAAGACGTATTCTCGATCACTGGTCGTGGTACTGTAGCAACAGGTCGTATAGAAAGAGGTATCATCAACTCTGGAGATCCAGTAGATATCTTGGGTATGGGTGCAGAAAACTTGAAATCAACGGTTACTGGGGTAGAAATGTTCCGTAAGATCTTAGATTCAGGTGAAGCAGGTGATAACGTAGGGTTGTTGTTACGTGGTATTGAGAAAACGGATATCCGTAGAGGTATGGTTATTTGCAAGCCAGGTTCGGTAACTCCACACGAAGAATTTAAAGCAGAGGTTTACGTATTATCAAAAGCTGAAGGTGGTCGTCACACTCCATTCTTCAATAAATACCGTCCTCAATTCTATTTCCGTACAACAGACGTAACAGGAGAAATCTCGTTAGCAGAAGGTGTAGAAATGGTAATGCCAGGTGATAACGTTACAATTAATGTAAAATTAATTAACCCGGTAGCAATGGAAAAAGGCTTACGTTTCGCTATCCGTGAGGGTGGTAGAACTGTAGGTGCTGGCCAGGTAACCGAAATTGTGAAGTAATTCATAATTAGTTAGTACGAAATATATTTAGCTAGTTTTTACAGAAGTCGCCTAGATGCCCATAAAAGGGCATCGGGGCTACTTCTGTTTTACTGCAAATAAAGGGTCCTTCTGAAATTCGAAATGTCGAAAATTGGAAGAATTGAAAAAAAAATGAACGGGTGTAGTTCAAGGGTAGAATGTCGGTCTCCAAAACCGCTGATGGGAGTTCGAATCTCTCCACCCGTGCAATACCCATTAAAATAGAATAGAAACCATGAATAGGTTAGTAACATATTTAAAAGAGTCATACAACGAATTGATGCATAAAGTATCATGGCCGACTTGGCAAGAATTGCAAAGCAGTGCTTGGATTGTAATGATTGCAGCACTTATAATTGCAGTCGTAGTATACGTAATGGATGCTGGATCAGGTTCAATAATGAAGTTGTTTTACAATATATAATATAATTAACCCTTTCAACGTAATAACAATGACTGAAGAATTGAAGTGGTATGTAGTGAGAGCGATCAGTGGGAAAGAGAAAAAAGTGAAGCAATATTTAGAAGCTGAGATTAATCGCCTAGGCATAAATCATTTAGTTCCACAAATATTGATTCCAACTGAGAAGGTATTTCAAATTCGTAATGGTAAAAAAATTCAGAAAGAAAGAAGTTATTTACCAGGTTATGTTTTGATGGAAGCTTCATTAAACGGAGAATTAGAGCACGTTATTAAAAATATAACAGGCGTAATCGGATTTTTAGGAGAAGCAGGTCAAGCAGTGCCTTTACGCCAATCAGAAGTAAACAGAATATTAGGCAAAGTCGATGAAATGTCTGAAACTGGTGTTGCATCAAACTTAGCATACTACGTTGGTGAACCTGTAAAAGTGATGGACGGACCTTTTAATGGATTTAGCGGGGTGATAGAAGAAGTAAATGAAGAGAAGAAGAAATTAAAGGTAATGGTAAAGATTTTCGGTAGGAGAACACCGCTAGAATTGAACTACATGCAAGTAGAAAAAGAATAAATTGAATTAAAAACATTTGAGGTAGAGAGTACCTAGTATTAAAGCTTCCACTTTGTACAATTAACTCAATACTTAAAATAAATAAATAATCATGGCTAAAGAAGTAGGCGCACTTATTAAGTTACAGATCAAAGGCGGAGCGGCAAATCCCTCGCCTCCTGTAGGTCCTGCCTTGGGTGCTAAAGGGGTTAACATCATGGAGTTCTGTAAGCAGTTTAATGCTAGAACTCAAGATAAACCAGGAAAGGTGCTTCCAGTTGTTATAACTGTTTATACCGACAAATCTTTCGACTTTATCATTAAAACGCCTCCAGTAGCAATTCAGTTATTGGAAGCGACAAAAATCAAGGGTGGATCAGCGGAACCGAACCGTAAAAAAGTTGCCTCAGTTACGTGGGAGCAAGTGAAAACAATTGCAGAAGAGAAAATGACGGATTTAAACTCCTTTACAATCGAATCTGCAATGAAAATGGTTGCAGGAACTGCAAGAAGTATGGGTATTACCGTAAGTGGTAATGCACCATGGAACAATTAACCAATTAAAAATTACAGAAAGTGGCTAGACTAACGAAAAATCAAAAGAAGTCATTGTCCAAAATTGAAATTGGTAAAGCTTATACCTTGGACGAAGCAGCGAAATTAGTAAAGGAAATAACCACTACTAAATTTGATGCATCGGTAGATTTGGATATTCGCTTAGGGGTTGATCCTCGTAAAGCAAACCAAATGGTAAGAGGTGTGGCTGTACTACCTCACGGAACTGGTAAAACTGTTCGCACATTAGTATTATGTACTCCAGATAAGGAGGCAGAAGCTACTGCAGCAGGAGCAGATTACGTGGGTTTGGATGATTACATAGCAAAGATTGAACAAGGTTGGATTGATTTTGACATCGTAATTACTACCCCTAGCTGTATGGCTAAAGTAGGTAAACTTGGTAAAGTATTAGGACCAAGAAACCTTATGCCCAACCCAAAGTCAGGAACTGTGACGATGGAAGTAGGTAAAGCTGTTACAGACGTTAAAGGTGGTAAGATCGATTTTAAGGTTGACAAAACTGGAATCGTGCACGCATCTGTAGGTAAAGCATCGTTTGGCTCAGAAAAAATTTATGAGAACGCACTTGAATTATTACAAGTGATTTCAAAATTAAAACCTTCTTCTGCTAAAGGTACTTACTTTAAGAGCATACACATGTCGAGTACTATGAGCCCAGGTATTGAGGTGGAAACCAAATCTGTATCGGGAATTTAATTATGAGAATCTTATGAAAAAAGAAGAAAAACACGAAATAGTTCTCGGTTTAAAAGAGAAGTTGACGGCTCATAATAATTTCTATATTACAGATACTTCCAACTTAACGGTTGCTCAAGTAAACGTGATTCGTAGAAAATGTTTTGAAAAAGGGATTACCATGCAAGTAGCAAAAAACACATTGATCCGCAAGGCAATGGAAGCTACTGGTAACGACTATTCTGAATTATTCGGCATTTTAAAAGGTACCTCAGCGATTATGTTCTCTGAAGTAGGAAATGCACCAGCGAAACTTATTAAAGAAGTTCGTAAAAATGGTGAGAAACCTGCTTTAAAAGCAGCATACATCGATTCGGCGGTATTTATTGGCGATAACCAGTTAGACGCCCTTACTCAACTTAAATCGAAAGAAGAACTTGTTGGCGAAATTATCGCCTTATTACAATCTCCAGCTAAAAATGTTATTAGTGGCCTGAAATCAGGTGGCAATAAATTGGCTGGTATTTTAAAAACTCTTGAAGAAAGAGGAAATTAATTAATCAAATTTTAAACATTTAAATATTCCTAAAAATGGCAGATTTAAAAGCGTTTGCTGAACAACTAGTAAACTTAACAGTAAAAGAAGTTAACGAGCTTGCTCAAATCCTTAAAGATGAATACGGTATCGAACCTGCTGCTGCAGCTCCTGTAATGGTAGCTGGTGGTGCTGGTGCTGGTGCTGCTGATGCCGCAGAAGAAAAAACGGCATTCGACGTAATCTTAAAAGAAGCGGGTGGTCAAAAATTGGCTATCGTGAAATTAGTTAAAGACTTAACAGGTCTTGGTTTGAAAGAAGCTAAAGATTTAGTTGATGGTGCACCAAAAGAATTAAAGACAGGTGTTGCTAAAGACGAAGCAGAAGCTTTGAAAAAACAACTAGAAGAAGCTGGAGCTGTAGTTGAGATCAAGTAATCTCCTACCAATAGCATTTTAATAGGAAGACTCTCCCGTTTTTGGGAGGGTCTATTCCTGTTTTTAATATGATTAGGTCCGAAACTTCCTTAATGTTTCAAACTTTTGTGAACCAAATGGGTTCAAGTTAAACATTCAAATCTTTACAGCATTGGCAAAGAAAGATATTCAAATGCAAGAAAGAGTAAATTTTGCATCCGTAAAACAAGCGCTGGATTATCCAGACTTTTTAGATGTTCAATTAGAGTCTTTTAGGGAGTTTTTTCAACTTGAAACAACTTCAGATAACCGTCACACTGAAGGCTTATTTAAAGTATTTAGTGAGAATTTCCCAATCACCGATTCTCGAAACATCTTCGTTTTGGAGTTTCTTGATTATTTTATCGACCCTCCTCGATATCAACTTCAAGAATGTATCGAACGTGGTTTAACGTATAGCGTTCCTCTGAAAGCTAAATTACGTTTATCATGTAATGATGCCGAACACGAAGACTTTGAAACGATTGTTCAGGACGTTTATTTGGGAACGATTCCTTACATGACCCCTAAAGGTACTTTTGTGATCAATGGCGCTGAACGTGTAATCGTTTCTCAGCTTCACCGTTCTCCTGGTGTATTCTTCGGGCAAAGTCGTCATACAAACGGTACTAAATTGTACTCGGCTCGTGTGATTCCTTTCAAAGGTTCATGGATAGAATTTGCAACAGACGTAAACAACGTCATGTTTGCTTACATCGATCGTAAAAAGAAATTCCCCGTAACTACTTTGCTTCGTGCAATTGGTTACGATTCAGATAAAGATATCCTTGAGTTGTTCGACTTAGCTGATGAAGTGAAAGTGAGCAAATCTGGATTAAAAAAATTCGTTGGCCGTAAATTGGCTGCGAGAGTGTTAAAGAAATGGGTGGAAGATTTCGTAGATGAAGATACCGGTGAAGTAGTTTCTATCAACCGTAATGAAATCATCTTAGAACGTGAAACCATTTTAGAAGATGATCATATTGATATGATTATTGAAGCAGGAGTGAAGACTATCATCTTAACAAAAGAAGATACCAATACTGCTGATTATTCTATTATCTACAACACTTTACAAAAAGATACTTCGAACTCGGAGAAAGAAGCGGTAGAATACATCTATCGTCAATTACGTAATGCCGATCCACCTGATGAAGAAACAGCGCGTGGTATCATCGAACGTTTATTCTTCTCTGATAAACGCTATGATTTGGGTGATGTTGGTCGTTACCGCATCAACCGTAAATTAAACATGGATACTCCTAACGAGGTTAAAGTATTAACAAAAAGCGACATCATCGCGATTGTTAAATACTTAATCAAGTTGATCAACTCAAAAGCAGAAGTGGATGATATTGATCACTTGTCTAACCGTCGTGTGCGTACTGTAGGTGAACAATTATACGCTCAATTCGGTGTTGGTTTAGCTCGTATGGCTCGTACCATTCGTGAGCGTATGAATATTCGCGACAACGAAGTGTTTACACCTACCGACTTAATTAATGCTCGTACTCTTTCTTCGGTAATTAACTCGTTCTTTGGAACCAACCAATTATCGCAGTTCATGGACCAAACCAATCCTTTAGCGGAGATTACGCACAAGCGTCGTTTATCTGCCCTTGGCCCAGGTGGTTTATCAAGAGAGCGTGCAGGTTTTGAGGTTCGTGACGTTCACTATACTCACTACGGTCGTTTATGTACAATTGAAACACCAGAAGGACCAAACATCGGTTTGATTTCTTCATTATGTGTTCACGCAAAAATTAACAATTTAGGTTTCATTGAAACTCCTTATAGAATCGTTGATAATGGAAAAGTTGCAGTTAACAAACCTGTAATTTATTTATCAGCAGAAGATGAAGATGGTAAAACCATTGCTCAGTCGAATGCGCAATACGATGAAAAAGGTAATTTCTTAACACCAAAAGTAAAATCACGTTTCGAAGGTGACTTCCCGGTAATTGAACCGAACAGAATCGATTTGATGGACGTTGCTCCAAATCAAATTACTTCGATCGCAGCATCGTTAATTCCGTTCTTGGAGCATGATGATGCAAACCGTGCATTGATGGGATCGAACATGCAACGCCAAGCCGTGCCATTGTTGAAGCCAGAAGCTCCAATCGTAGGTACAGGTTTAGAAGGTCGTGTGGCTCGTGATTCTCGTGCATTGATTAATGCTGAAGGTGATGGAGTTGTTGAATATGTTGATGCAAATGAAATTGTAATTCGTTACAACCGTAACGAAGACGAGCGTTTAGTTTCGTTTGAAGGCGATGCAAAATCATACAGCTTAATTAAATTCAAGAAAACAAATCAGAATACTTGTATGAACTTAAAACCTATCGTAAGAAAAGGTCAGAAAGTTTCTAAAGGTCAAGTATTATGCGAAGGATACGCAACAGAAAATGGCGAATTAGCCTTAGGTCGTAACTTAAAAGTAGCATTCATGCCTTGGCAAGGATACAACTTTGAGGATGCGATTGTAATTTCTGAGCGTGTAGTTCGTGAAGATATCTTTACATCATTACACATCGAAGAATTCGAATTAGAAGTTCGTGATACGAAACGTGGAGAAGAAGAATTAACTTCTGATATTCCTAACGTAAGTGAAGAAGCTACTAAAGAATTAGATGAAAACGGAATCATCCGCATCGGTGCTGAAATTAAAGAAGGCGATATTTTAATCGGTAAGATCACTCCAAAAGGAGAAACGGATCCTTCACCAGAAGAAAAATTATTACGTGCCATCTTTGGTGATAAAGCAGGTGATGTGAAAGATGCATCGTTAAAAGCACCTCCTTCAATTAAAGGTGTGGTAATTGATAGTAAATTATTTAGCCGTGCTAAAAAAGAGAAGAAGAGCGATGAGAAAATCATGCTTGATAAACTTGACAAAGAGCACGACAAAAATGTAGATGCATTGAAAAATATTTTAGTTGATAAATTGTTCGTTTTAGTAAGCGGAAAAACATCACAAGGTATTTACAATGTTTACAAAGAATTACTAGTTGCTAAAGGAGTTAAGTTTACTCAGAAAGTATTGTTAGAGTTAGATTACAACAACATCAATGCTACTAAGTGGACAACCGACGAAGATAAAAACGATCAAATTAAATTATTGATCCATAATTTCAACATCAAATTAAACGAAGAATTAGGAGCATACCGTCGTAAGAAGTTTGCAATAAGCGTAGGTGATGAATTGCCTGCAGGAATTGTACAAATGGCGAAAGTATACGTTGCTAAGAAACGTAAGTTGAAAGTGGGTGATAAGATGGCTGGTCGCCACGGTAACAAAGGTATTGTTGCTAAAATTGTTCGTGATGAAGACATGCCATTCTTAAGTGATGGTACACCAGTTGACATCGTGTTGAACCCACTTGGGGTACCATCGCGTATGAACTTGGGTCAGATTTATGAAACCGTTTTAGGATGGGCAGGAAAAGAATTAGGAGTGAAATTTGCTACGCCAATTTTCGACGGTGCATCGCATGATGAGGTTGAAGAATGGGTATCGAAAGCAAATGTTCCAACTTCAGGAAGAACCTATTTATATGATGGTGGAACAGGCGATCGTTTCGATCAACCAACAACCGTAGGGATCATTTACATGATGAAACTTGGTCACATGGTTGACGATAAGATGCACGCACGTTCGATCGGGCCGTATTCGTTAATTACACAACAACCATTGGGTGGTAAAGCACAATTCGGTGGTCAGCGTTTTGGTGAGATGGAGGTTTGGGCATTAGAAGCATTCGGTGCAGCTAATATCCTACAAGAAATCTTAACCGTTAAATCTGATGATGTAATTGGCAGAGCGAAAACGTACGAAGCAATCGTGAAAGGCGATAACTTACCAACACCAGGAGTTCCAGAATCATTCAACGTATTGGTTCACGAATTAAGAGGTTTAGGTTTAGATATCACACTAGAATAGATATTAGATATTAGATATGAGACATGAGATTCTTTCTCTGTCTCATGTCTCAAATCTCATGTCTTTTAAAAATTTAAATTAGGAATATGTCATACAAAAAAGATAATAAGATCAAAAGTAACTTCACTCAGATCACCATTAGCTTAGCTTCTCCAGAGTCAATCTTAGAGCGTTCAAGCGGTGAAGTTCTAAAACCTGAAACGATCAACTATCGTACGTACAAACCAGAGCGCGACGGTTTATTCTGTGAGCGCATTTTTGGTCCTGTAAAAGACTACGAATGTCATTGCGGTAAATACAAACGTATTCGCTACAAAGGCATCGTGTGTGATCGTTGCGGTGTGGAAGTAACAGAGAAAAAAGTTCGTCGCGAGCGCATGGGCCACATTGCCTTGGTTGTTCCGGTAGCACATATCTGGTATTTCCGTTCATTACCTAACAAAATCGGTTATTTATTAGGCTTACCTACTAAACGTTTAGATTTAATTATCTACTACGAGCGTTATGTAGTTATACAAGCTGGTATTAAAGAAGCGGATGGCGTTAATAAAATGGATTTCTTAACAGAAGAAGAGTATTTAGACATATTGGATACACTTCCAAAAGAGAATCAATATTTAGACGATAAAGATCCAAATAAATTCATCGCTAAGATGGGTGCTGAAGCATTAGAAGATTTGCTTTCACGCATTAAATTAGATGAACTTTCATTTGAATTAAGACATAAAGCAAATACAGAAACTTCACAGCAACGTAAAAACGAAGCATTAAAACGCTTACAAGTTGTAGAAGCTTTCCGCGATGCTAACAAACACATTGAAAACCACCCAGAGTGGATGATTGTTAAAATCGTCCCTGTAATTCCACCAGAATTACGTCCTCTAGTTCCCTTAGAAGGTGGTCGTTTCGCAACTTCAGATTTGAACGATTTATACCGTCGTGTAATTATTCGTAACAACCGTTTAAAACGATTGATCGAAATTAAAGCACCGGAAGTAATCTTGCGTAACGAAAAGCGTATGTTACAAGAAGCAGTTGATTCTTTATTCGACAACTCTCGTAAAGTAAACGCTGTGAAAACAGAGGGTAACCGTGCATTAAAATCTCTTTCAGATATTTTGAAAGGTAAGCAAGGTCGTTTCCGTCAAAACTTATTAGGTAAGCGTGTGGATTATTCAGCACGTTCGGTAATTGTGGTTGGTCCAACATTGAAATTACACGAGTGTGGTTTACCAAAAGATATGGCAGCCGAATTGTTTAAACCATTTATCATTCGTAAGATGATTGAAAGAGGTGTGGTGAAAACAGTAAAATCTGCTAAGAAAATTGTGGACCGTAAGGATCCAATTGTATGGGATATTTTAGAGAATGTGTTGAAAGGCCATCCTGTATTATTAAACCGTGCTCCAACATTACACAGATTGGGTATACAAGCCTTCCAACCAAAATTAATTGAAGGAAAAGCAATTCAGTTACACCCATTAGTATGTACAGCGTTCAACGCCGATTTCGACGGTGACCAGATGGCAGTTCACGTACCACTTGGTAATGCTGCAATTACAGAAGCGCAAGTATTAATGCTTGCTTCTCATAACATCTTAAACCCTGCGAATGGTACACCTATTACGGTTCCATCACAAGACATGGTACTTGGTTTGTACTACATGACTAAAGGTCGTAGAACAGAGCCAGGTAAAATTGTGAAAGGTGAAGACAGAGTATTCTATTCTTCTGAGGAAGTAATAATTGCATTAAACGAAGGACAATTAGACTTACATGCTCACATCAAGGTAAAAACAAACACTAAAGAAAACGGTGAAGATGTTTTGAAATTGATTGAGACAACTACAGGTCGTGTGTTATTTAACCGTGTGGTACCTCATGAAATGGGTTACATCAACGAGTTATTAACGAAGAAATCATTACGTGATATCATCGGCGACATTGTAAAAGTAACGGGTATGGATCGTGCGGCACGCTTCTTAGATGACATTAAGGAATTAGGTTTCCGTATGGCATTTAAAGGTGGTTTATCATTCAACTTACAAGATTTAACCATACCAGCTGAAAAAGCTAAATTAATTGATCAGGCAAGTGCGGAAGTTGAAGAAGTAATGGGTAACTACAACATGGGTTTCATTACAAACAACGAACGTTACAACCAGATCATCGATATTTGGACTCGTATCAACTCTCGCTTAACAGAAAACGTGATGAGGCAATTGGCTACAGATAACCAAGGATTCAACTCAGTTTACATGATGTTGGATTCTGGTGCTCGTGGGTCGAAAGAACAAATTCGTCAGTTATGTGGTATGAGAGGTTTGATGGCGAAGCCACAAAAATCAGGTTCGGGAGGAGAAATCATCGAGAACCCAATTTTATCAAACTTTAAAGAAGGTTTATCAGTATTAGAATATTTCATTTCTACTCACGGTGCGCGTAAAGGTTTGGCCGATACAGCATTAAAAACTGCGGATGCGGGTTACTTAACTCGTCGTTTGGTGGACGTTGCGCAAGATATGATCATTCATACCAACGATTGTGGTACATTACGCGGTATCTTAACTTCAGCATTAAAAGATAATGAGGAAATAGTAGAGCCATTATACGATCGAATTTTAGGTAGAGTGTCTGTACATGATGTATATGATCTAATGTCTAACGAATTATTAGTTGGCAGTGGAGAGCAAATAACTGAAGAAATCGGCAAAGCTATCGAAGCTTCTACCGTTGATGCAGTAGAAATACGTTCGGTACTTACATGTGAGGCTAAAAAAGGAGTATGTGCAAAATGTTATGGTAGAAATCTAGCATCCGGTCGCATGGTTCAAATAGGTGAAGCTGTTGGGGTAATCGCAGCACAATCAATTGGCGAGCCAGGTACACAGTTAACACTTCGTACATTCCACGTGGGTGGTACTGCTTCAAATATTGCAGCAGAATCAACCATCATCGCAAAATTTGAAGGTAAAATTGAGTTAGAAGGTATTCGTACCGTAACTCACAAAACTGAAGATGGAAACGTTGAAGTAGTACTGGGTCGTTCGGGCGAGTTTAGAATTGTAGATGTGAAGAGTGGTCGTGTTATCATGACCAATAACATCCCTTATGGAGCTCATCTATATGTTAAAGACGGACAGAAAATTGCGAAAGGGGATACGATTTGTGGATGGGATCCTTACAACGCAGTGATTATTTCAGAGTTCGATGGTAAGGTTGAATTTGAATTTATCGAAGAAGGTATTACTTTCCGCGAAGAATCCGATGAACAAACCGGTCACAAAGAGAAAGTAATTATCGACTCAAGAGATAAAACAAAGAATCCTTCGATTAAGATACTTGATAAAAAAGAAGTAATAAAATCATACAACATCCCAGTAGGTGCTCATATTGCTGTTGATAAAGGAGATAAAGTAGCTGCCGGACAAGTAATTGTGAAGATTCCTCGTTCTACAGGAAAAACGAGAGATATTACCGGAGGTCTTCCACGTGTAACAGAATTATTCGAGGCTCGTAATCCTTCAAACCCAGCCGTAGTGACTGAAATTGATGGCGTGGTAACATTAGGAGGTGTAAAACGTGGTAACCGCGAAATCATCATCGAACCTAAAGAAGGAAATACCAAGAAATACTTAGTGCCATTGTCTAAACACATTCTAGTTCAAGATAATGACTTCATTAAAGCTGGTATGCCATTGTCAGATGGTTCAATTACACCTTCAGATATCTTATCTATTAAAGGTCCATCAGCAGTACAAGAATACTTAGTAAATGGTGTCCAAGAAGTTTACCGATTACAAGGGGTGAAAATTAACGATAAGCATTTTGAAGTAATCGTTCGCCAAATGATGCAAAAAGTAATTATCGAAGACCCAGGAGATACCAAGTTCTTAGAACAAGAATCGGCAGATAAATTCGAATTCATGGAAGAAAACAATTGGATTTACGATAAGAAAATTGTGGTTGATCCAGGAGAGTCTACTAACTTAAAAGCAGGTCAAATCATTAGTGTACGTAAGTTACGCGATGAGAACTCTGTATTAAAACGTAAAGATGCAAAACAAGCAGAAGCTCGCGATGCAGTTGCAGCAACTTCACGTCCATTATTACAAGGTATCACGCGTGCTTCATTAGGAACTAAATCGTTTATCTCAGCAGCTTCTTTCCAAGAAACAACTAAGGTGTTAAACGAGGCAGCGATCAATGGTAAGATCGACCTATTAGGTGGCTTGAAAGAAAACGTGATCGTAGGTCACTTAATTCCTTCTGGTACGGGTGTACGTAGATTCGATAAATTGATTGTTGGTTCTAAAGAAGAGTATGAAGCATTGTTAGCTTCTAAAGAAGACTAGTTAGTGTGCTAGTATGCTAGTGAGATAGTGTGCTAGTGTAGGAACAGATTACTAATATAAAGCCTCTCGGAAATCCGGGAGGCTTTTTTATTTTATAATGCGCATGAATTTTCGGCATTATATTTGAACCTAATTTTTACAAATTATAGCTTAAATAAGAGTATGAGAAAAAAAATACTTAGCTTATCGTTTGGAATAACGATTATAACCGTTTTTATCGGTTCTATTTATAATAATGGGCATACTTTTTCAAGCGGTGCTCCGAATGCAAGCACTGGTTCGCCTGGCGATGGTGGGAATACTTGTGCCATTTCGGGATGCCATTCTGGAATTGCTGTTGGAATAAAGTCAAATGTTTTTACTTCTAACATCCCAAGTGATGGATATGTGCCAGGTACAACCTACACGATTACCGCTACAGCCCGATCTATTCCGAGTAGAAATACCTTTGGTTTTCAAATATCACCACAAACTAATGCTGGTGTTTTGGTTGGGACAATGATTTCTACAAGTGCTGGTACAAAATTAACCGGAGCAGGAAAATATTTAACTCATACCTCCTCGGGTATTACAGGCTCTAATGGTGTAAAATCCTGGTCATTTAATTGGGTAGCACCCAGTGCAGGTACAGGCAGTGTTACCTTTTATGGTGCATTTAATCATGCAAACGGAAATGGTGGAACTTCTGGTGATAGTATTTTTAAATCGACTTTTATCGTAAATGAGAAAGTTCAAGCACCAATAGTTAATATAGGTGGTCCACTTGGGGTTATTTGCAACGGTTCATCAAAAATTTTAGATGCTGGAAATCCAGGTTCAACATATCGATGGACAAAAGACAATGTTCAGTTTGCCACCACACGAACTGTTACGGCAACACAGGCTGGAAAATATAAAGTAGTGGTAACAAATCTTGGAGGGGCTTCTGCTGCGGATTCGATTCTATTATCTCTTGCGCCGCCAATAAACTTATCTTTAGCTGATAGAAATTTATGTGTTGGTAGCACAATTACGTTGGATGCTGGTAATGTAGGTTCTTCTTATCTCTGGAGTACAGGTGCAACCACACAAACCATAACTGTTTCAAGTCCCGGAATCTACCATGTAAAAGTAACGAATGCACAAGGTTGCGATGCGAGAGATACATTATTAGTTACTAGTGTGCCAATACCCGTTGTAAGTCTAGGAGCAAATATTGCTGTATGTGCAGGCACACCAGTTACGTTAGATGCAGGTAACCCTGGTGCTACTTATTTATGGAATACTGGAGCAACCACACAAACAATACAAGCTACTACAGGGGGTAACTATTTTGTAACGGTTACACAAAATTCTTGTACAGCTACAGATACGATTCAGGTATCTTACAATGCATTGCCAGTAGTAAACTTAGGCAACGACTTAGACATTTGCTTGAGTGATACAGTAAGCCTCGATGCCGGTAATAGTGGTGCTAGCTATTTGTGGAGTACAGGTGCAACTACTCAAACTATTAATGTAAATACAGCGGGTACTTATTCGGTAATCGTTACCAATGCTAATGCATGTGTTTCTTCAGATGAAATTATTGTAACTAACAAAGCATTACCTAATGCAAGTTTTACAAATCAAAGTACAGTTGGGCTAAGGGTTCAGTTTGAAGCAAATCAGCAAGCAGATCATACTTATTTTTGGAATTTTGGAGATCCGAACAGTCCAACAAATACTTCTACCTTGTTTAATCCTTTGCACGAGTTTACTTCTAAAGGAACTTACATCGTAAGCCTTACTGTAACAAATGTAATTACAGGTTGTAAAAATACATTTGAAGATTCTATAGAAGTATTGTCTATTGGTTTTAATAATTCAAATAGTTTCAATTCTCAAAACTTAAGAGTATCACCTAATCCATTTATTGGAAATACTAGTATTACGTATACTTTAGTAGAACCGGCAAAATCCGTAACAGTAGAAGTCTATGATGAATTAGGAAGAAAAGTAGCTACACTTATTGAGGCAGTGCCACAACAAGCAGGTAAGCATAAAATTAAATATGTGAACGACGAAAAAAAGAATTCATCAGGAACCTATATTTTACGTTTACTTGTCGATGGCAAAACATCTGTTACCAGAATAGTGAAGCTTGAAAACGAATAAATTCATTTCTCTTTTCTAATAAAAAAGCCTCTATAGACACCTATAGAGGCTTTTTATTATCACACCAACCCACCAGCATACTACCCCGCTAGCATATTAACTTAATGTTAACTTTCCGTTACCAATCCGTTAAGCTATTTGTGAATATTAATTTAGTGTTAATTTTGCGCTTGTTAATATTAAAGTAACATCATTTAATTGTTAAGTGCTTAATATTAATCATACAAAAAGTTAATATACGATGCGACACTTAAAATCACTTTTACTTGTAATTATCTTAATTGCTACCTCACAAGCATATGCACAAACGGGTGTTTCATTAGCCGATGCGAAAAAATCAAAAGCATGGTATGAGAGTATTTCTATTCGTGGTTATACACAAATTAGGTACAATCGTTTGTTAGAAACCAATGCACAATTAAAGTGCGAGCAGTGTGATAGGAGTTGGGGAGAGAACGGTGGTTTCTTTATGCGTCGTATGCGAATTATTTTCTTCGGACAAATTTCTAAGCGTGTTTATTTTTATGTTCAACCAGATTTTGCCAGTTCAGCTTCCTCAACAAGTTTGCATTTTGGACAAATACGCGACGCCTATTTTGATGTAGGTTTTGATGATAAGAATGAATTTAGATTGAGGTTAGGGCAGAGTAAAGTTCCCTTCGGATTCGAGAATATGCAATCGAGTCAGAATCGTTTGGCATTAGATCGTAATGATGCCTTGAACAGTCCTTTAAGTAATGAACGAGACATGGGTGCATTTTTTTATTGGGCACCAGAAAGCAAGCGTAAATTATTTTCATCGTTAGTGCGCGACGGTTTAAAAGGATCTGGCGATTATGGAATTTTTGCTTTTGGTTTTTATAATGGACAAACAGCTAATAAACCAGAACAAAATAACGAGCCACATATTGTATCGCGTATTACCTATCCATTTGAAATGGGTTCGCAAATTATAGAAGCATCGGTACAAGCTTATACAGGGAAATATGTTGTTACTTCCGATCAAGTTTCGGCAGGAGTGGGTGTAAAAAAAGATAGAAATTATACCGACAGAAGAGCAGCTGCTACTTTTGTTTTATATCCTAAACCTTTCGGAATACAAGCAGAATATAACATTGGCGAAGGTCCGGAGTTTAACAAAAATACCGATTCTATCGAAGTGCAAAAATTAAGTGGAGGGTATATTACCTTTTCGTATTTAGCGCGATATAAAAATCAAATCTTTATTCCTTTTACCAGATTTCAGCATTATGATGGTGGCAAAAAACATGAGCTAGATACACGTAGTTATAATGTTGATGAATTAGAAATAGGAGTGGAGTGGCAACCCAATCCCACTTTCGAATTAGTAACAATGTACACCATTTCTAAAAGAAGATTTGAAGATTTTAAATTGCAAGATAATTTACAACAAGGTAATTTATTGAGGTTGCAAGCGCAGATTAACTTTTAATTATCACATTAGCTAATTAGCTAATGTGATAATTAGCTAATGATTGTACTACGAATTAAGATATTTTTATTTTGAATAATTTCGATTTTTACTCAAATATCGAATCTATCACAAAATTGCCTTACACTAGCAC
>JBILKW010000238.1:0-2536 GCA_044376465.1 Sphingobacteriales bacterium
TATTTTAAGAATCCATCGGCAGTAAATTCTTTCCACATTAAACTTTGTGTAATACCTGCCCAATACAATGGAATTGCATAAAATAAAATACCCAAGGTTCCGATCCAGAAGTGGAAGTTTGCTAATTTTTTAGAGTATAATTCTTTTCCGAACAAACGAGGGAACAACCAGTATAACATACCAAATGTTAAGAACCCGTTCCAACCCAAAGCACCCACGTGAACGTGTGCTACAATCCAATCGGTAAAGTGAGCAATGGCGTTTACATTTTTTAATGATAACATAGGGCCTTCGAAGGTCGACATACCGTAAGCGGTAATGGCTACTACGAAGAATTTCAAAATAACATCTTCTCTAACTTTATCCCATACACCGCGCAAGGTTAACAAGCCATTGATCATACCTCCCCATGATGGAGCAATTAACATTACCGAGAATACGACTCCTAAAGATTGAGCCCAATCTGGTAATGATGTATATAATAAATGATGCGGACCAGCCCAGATATATAAAAAAATTAATGCCCAGAAATGGATGATTGATAATTTGTAAGAATATACCGGCCGGTTGGCTGCTTTCGGAACGAAGTAATACATTAAGCCTAAGTAAGGAGTGGTTAAGAAAAATGCAACCGCATTATGTCCGTACCACCATTGTACTAAAGCATCTTGAACACCTGCATACCATGAATAACTTTTAAATAAACTAATTGGTAGTTCGAAAGAGTTTACCAAATGGAGCACTGCAACCGTAACAAATGTGGCAATATAAAACCAAATGGCTACGTATAAATGGCGCTCTCTTCTTTTAAGAATAGTACCAAACATGTTCCAACCAAACACTACCCAAATTAAGGTAATAGCAATATCAATTGGCCATTCTAATTCTGCGTATTCTTTACCTGTAGTATAACCTAAAGGCAATGTAATTGCGGCAGCTAATATAATTATTTGCCATCCCCAGAAATTGATGTTACTTAGCACATCACTATACATTCGCGTTTTACATAAACGTTGTAGCGAGTAATAAACACCCGCAAAAATACCATTACCAACAAAAGCAAAAATTACTGCATTCGTATGCAATGGTCTAACTCTACCATAAGTGGTAAATGGGATACCAAAGTTGAGTTGAGGAAAAACAAGTTGAAGTGCAATGAGCAATCCAACAGTCATCCCTATAAGTCCAAATAAAATTGCCGCATAGGAGAAATTGCGTACAATTTTGTTATCATAATAGAACTTTTCTGTTTGCATAAATTAGTATGTATTGATATTAGATTTATTTTTTATTTATTTCTTGATTTTGTTTTTCTTGTTCTTTATCATCAAACAACATTCGTACGGATGGAGTATAATCATCGTCATACTGACCGTTTCGAACCGACCAAATAAAAGAAGTAAGGAAGCCAAGGGCTACAAGTAAACTGATACTGATTAGAATAATTAATACGCTCATGTGCATCGTTTGATGGTGTAAAACTAATTCAACGATTATGCAAAACAGCTGATAATTATCAAGGTAAAATATGATTTATATCATATTTCTATAAAGAATGTATTTAGTATCTTTGTTGGAATGTTTATGAAGGATATTGAAAATAGCGAGGACATAAAAAATTTAGTGGATGCTTTTTACGCAAAAGTGAACCAGGATGAATTGCTTTCGCCAATTTTTAACCAAGCTGCGAAAGTGAATTGGGAAGCACATTTGCCACGCATGTACCAATTTTGGGCAAGCTTATTACTGGATTCGAACGAGTACAGGGGGCAACCTTTTGATAAGCATGCGAAGCATAGTGAACATATACATGCCATACATTTTGACAGATGGGTACTATTGTTTAACCAAACTATTGATGAATTATTCGAGGGAGAAAAGGCTAAACTAGCAAAAACCAGGGCAGAGAGCATTGGAGCAATCTTTCAATATAAATTAGATTTTATACGGAATAACCCGGTGATAGGGTCTTAGGGTTTCTATCTCGCAGTCTTAACCTTGGCTCCCAACTCCGATAAAATTGCATACAAGCCAAAGTTTGTTCTGTTTACGTAAATAAAGTGCTTTACTCCTCTTGCTTGCTTAAACTCAGGCATCCTACTAATCATCTCTCCAAACTCGTATAACTTTTGCATGTATTGTTGATCTGCAAAATCGAAAGTATCTTTCATGTAAGGCTCCGCAAATAATCGAATAAGCTTAGTGTACCAGCTTACATAAAAATCTATGGCATTTGCATCGTCTTGTGGCAAGATCATTTCTAATGCTCTGAAACATTCTAATTTTTTTTCCTTATTATTTAGCGTATCTCCTAATATTAATTGAAAATACGGTTCGTAAAAATCATTTGGTAATTCTTTTATACAACCAAAATCTAATACTCCGAGTTTACCATCTGGAGTAACTAGGAAATTTCCCGGATGTGGGTCGGCATGCATGGCACGCAACGTATGTTGTTGGAACTGATAAAAATCCCAAAGTGCTTGGCCTATAACGTTGCGTTCTTCTTGTGTTGGATTAATTGCTAAAAACTCCT
>JBILKW010000239.1:0-2534 GCA_044376465.1 Sphingobacteriales bacterium
AAAACCGCCGGAGGTAAATACATAGCGCCACAGGTAATTGAAAATAAATTTAAAGAGTCGAAATTTATAGAACAGATAATAGTTTTAGGAGAAAATGAGCGCTTCCCTGCTGCTTTAATTATACCTGCATTTGCACATTTAAAAGATTGGTGCGCTATAAAAAATATCGATTTTATTGATAATGCTTCCATTATAAACGACCAACGTATCATTGATAGAATTCAAAAAGAAGTTGATGCATATAATAGCACACTTGGTCAATGGGAACAAATTAAAAAGTTTGTATTGTTGCCTCGTGAGTTTAGTATTGATGAAGGAGAATTAACACCAAAATTAAGTTTAAAACGTAAAGCAATTTTAGAAAAATATGCATCTAAAATTGTTGCTATTTATAAATAATAATGAGAAGAATAAATAAAGTTGCAGTTTTAGGTTCGGGTGTAATGGGTTCGCGTATTGCTTGCCACTTTGCAAATGCTGGTATAAATGTTTATTTATTAGACATTGCACCGAAAGCATTAAACGAAACAGAACAAGCGGCAGGATTAAGCCTAGAGCATACTTCAGTAAAAAATAGAATTGTAAACGATGCACTAAAGCAAACGTTGAGTGCTAACCCTTCTGCTGTATTTACGAAACAAACTGCAAAATTAATTACTACTGGTAATTTCGAAGATAATTTAAATTTGATTTCGGAATGCGATTGGGTGATTGAAGTGGTGGTCGAAAATTTAGGCATTAAACAAAGTTTATTTGAACGTGTAGAAACCTTCCGTAAACCAGGAACGCTTATTACTTCCAATACTTCTGGTATTCCAATTCATTTGATGACCAATGGCAGATCCGATGATTTTAAAAAGCATTTCTGTGGAACTCATTTTTTTAATCCTCCACGTTATTTACCCTTATTAGAAATTATTCCTACTAAAGATACCGATCAATCTGTTATTGATTTCTTATTACATTTTGGCGATTTATACTTAGGTAAAACAACAGTCTTATGTAAAGATACTCCAGCTTTTATTGCGAATAGAATTGGGGTATTTTCTATCCTTTCTTTATTTCACATGGTTGATGAGATGGGTTTAAGCATAGATGAAGTGGATAGATATACAGGTACCATTGTTGGTCGACCTAAATCTGCAACTTTCAGAACAACCGATGTTGTTGGCTTAGATACCTTAATTAAAGTAGCCCGTGGTTTGCAAGAAAATTTACCAAACGACGAATCGAAGGATGCGTTCAGAATACCTGAATTTATTGCAAAGATGGAAGCGAATAATTGGTTAGGTGATAAAACAAAACAAGGCTTCTACAAAAAAACTAAAAATGAAAAAGGAGAAAAAGATATTTTATCTCTCAATTTAAAAACGCTTGAATACGAACCGAAACAAAAGTTTAAATCGGCATCTCTTGAAGCAATGAAAACGATGGATCATTTAAAAGATCGTTTACAGTTTTTAAATACAGCTACCGATACTGCCGGAATATTTTTCCGCAAAACCATGTATACATTGTTTGCTTATTGCACGAAACGTATTCCAGAAATTACCGACGACCTTTATCGCTTAGATGACGCAATGCGTGCTGGCTTTGGATGGGAGTTAGGTCCTTTTCAAGTTTGGGATGTATTAGGAGTTCAGAATACTGTTGATGCCATGCAAAAAGAAGGCTTAACAGTTGCACCTTGGTTAACTGAAATGTTAGCATCGGGTAAAACATCTTTTTACAAAACAGAAAATGCACAAGTAAATTATTACGATCAATTTAGCAAAGAATATAAAAAGATACCAGGTGCAGAAGCCTTTATTATACTAGATAATTTACGTTCAAATAAAAAGGTGTGGGGAAATTCTGGTGTAACCGTTACAGATTTAGGCGACGGTATTTTGAATTGTGAGTTCCACACTAAAATGAATTCGATTGGTGGTGAAGTATTGATGGGGATTAATAAAGCAATTGATCTTGCTGAAAAAGATTTCCGTGGATTAGTAATAGGTAACCAAGGTGCAATTTTTTCTGCGGGTGCAAATATTGCCATGATATTTATGATGGCGGTAGAGCAAGAGTATGATGAAATAGATTTCGCCATTCGTCAGTTTCAAAAAACAATGATGCGTGTTCGATATTCATCTATACCTGTAGTAGCAGCACCTCACCACTTAACATTAGGTGGTAGTTGCGAATTGTGTTTACATGCCGATTGGGTTCAAGCAAACGCAGAAACTTATATGGGCATGGTAGAGTTTGGTGTAGGTGTAATACCAGGTGGTGGTGGTTCAAAAGAATTTGCATTACGAATTTCCGATGCATACCGAGAAGGCGATTATGAATTAAATACCCTCAAAGAAAGATTCTTAACCATAGGCATGGCTAAGGTTTCTACATCGGCTGAAGAAGCATTTGGATTAGGATATTTAAAACAAGGGCAATACGGCATTAGCATGAATCAGCAAAGATTAATTTCGGATGCAAAACAAAAAGCAATTGAATTAGCTAATGAAGGATACGTTCGCCCAACAGAAAGAACTGAT
>JBILKW010000098.1:0-8405 GCA_044376465.1 Sphingobacteriales bacterium
TATTTGAATGTTTTGTTCTCTGCATTTTTTTATAAGCGCTTCCATCATTTTACCCGAATGTATTTGCGCTTCATAAGGGTTGTATATTAAATGTTCTACCGATTGAAAACCAAATTCCGAAATTTTATGATCAGCTTCTTGATACACATCTTCTGCACCCTCAATAATGTCTTTTAAAATGGTATTGAAGTATGGCATTTGATTAATGCAATCTTCCCAAACCGGTTTATCTTTTTCGGTAAATAATTCATAACCTCCCCAGTTTTTAAAATCAATAACATCATCACCTAACACTGCTCGCATTTTTCTTAGTCCTGCCCAACGTTTTGCAACCAAGCTGCAAAGTTCCGCTTCAGAGCTTTTTTTCTTTTGTTCTATAAGCTCCGATAAACTACCAAAACAGGCGAAGCCTGCGTTTTTTGTACTTGCCCCATCCGGAATAGCAGATCGCTCCAAAACACAAATATTGGCTTCTGGTGTTACTTGTTTTAATCGCAATGCAGCAAATAGTCCTACGATTCCTGCACCTACAATACAATAGTCGTAATCTTTAAAAAATGACGTTCTTTCCCAATATGATAGGTTCATACGATACTAATTTCGTAAATTTGACGTAAGATAGTACGAAATGTCAGTATTTTTAGTGTGGCATTTAAATTGATTTAGACATTAAAAAAAATAGAAAATATGGGATTCATGTATATTATTATGATTGGTTTGTTAATCTTGAGCTTTGTGATTAGCATGAGATTTAAATCGAAATTTAAAGAGTACTCGGAACAAATGCTTTTAAATGGTTTGTCGGGTAGAGAAATTGCAGAGAAAATGCTAAAAGACCACGGAATTACTGATGTAAAAGTTATTTCGGTAGAAGGTTCTCTTACGGACCACTATAACCCTGCAGACAAAACAGTTAATTTAAGTCCGGATGTGTACCATGGCAGATCGGTAGCGGCAGCGGCAGTTGCAGCACACGAGTGCGGACACGCAGTGCAACACGCTACAGCATATTCATGGTTACAGTTCCGCTCGGCAATGGTACCTGCTTTATCAGTAAGTTCACGTTATATGCATTGGGTATTGTTAGGTGGTATTTTAATGTTGAACTCGTTCCCAACTTTGTTATTTATTGGTATCGCTTTGTTGGCTTTAACTACGGTATTTAGTTTTGTTACATTACCGGTAGAGTTTGATGCAAGTAACCGTGCAATTGCTTGGTTAGAATCAAACAACATTACACAACGCAATGAAACCGATACAGCTAAGAGCGCATTGAAATGGGCAGCTAGCACCTATGTTATTGCAGCCTTGAGTTCATTGGCTACGTTGGTGTATTACATTATGATATACATGGGTAGAAGAGACTAAAGTTGTATGATGTATTTGTACAATGTACGCTGTACAGTGTACATTGTACAAATACATCATACAATTAATTAAGCTTAAACGAACACAGCATCTCAAACTCCGGAATTTGTACTTCAAACAATTCCTCGTCTACTAATCTGCGGAAGGTATAGGTGCCCCACATTTTTCCCATCTCGGTTTTTAGATTACAACCCGAAACATACTCATGGTTTTCACCTGGTTCTAAAACTGGTTGAACTCCAATAACTCCTTCGCCTGCTACTTCTCTATGAGTTCCATTAGAATCAAAAATATACCAATGCCTGCTCATTAATTGAACAGTATAATCTGATAAATTTTCGATGTTTATTTTATAAGAAAACATAAAATGTGAATTAGCCGGATTTGAATATTCTGGCTGGTAAGTCGTTTCGACTGTAATTTTCACACCGTCTGTTATTTTAGTTGCCATGTTTTTCTTTTGTTGCGATAAATATAAAAGTTTATCAATAAACACAAAATATTAAACTTCTAACATTTGCCCTATTGCCGATATTTCTTCGAAAATTGAATTTATTTCCTCAACAGTGCCCGCAGACACTAGTCGCATTCTGTAATCTTTACTATGATCTAAACCTTTAAAGTAGTTTGCATAGTGTCTTCTCATTTCAAAAATTCCGGTTTTTGTACCTTTCCATTCTATCGATTTTTCGAAATGTATTTTGCAACTTTCTACTCGTTCATGTATGGTAGGTGGAGCTAATTTTTCACCGGTATGGTAAAAATGTTTCACCTCTCTAAAAATCCATGGGTACCCAATGGCTGCTCTGCCAATCATTATTCCATCGACCTCGTATTCTTTCATCCAAAGCATAGCTTTTTCTGGAGAGTCCACATCGCCATTGCCAAAAATAGGAATACTCATTCTTGGGTTTTTTTTCACTTCTCTAATTAATGACCAGTCGGCATGCCCTTTATACATTTGCGAACGTGTACGTCCGTGTATGGTTAATGCTTGTATGCCTATATCTTGCAAGCGTTCTGCCACTTCAACTACATTTTTTGTATCATCGTCCCAACCCAACCTAGTTTTAACTGTTACAGGCAAATGAGTTGCCTTCACAACAGCATCTGTCATGCGCACCATCTTATCAATATCTTGTAACAAACTTGCTCCCGCTCCTCTACACGCTACATTTTTAACGGGGCAGCCGTAATTTATATCAATCAAATCTGGCTTCGCTAAAGTCGCTATCTCTGTTGCTTCCCGCATCGACTCAATATTGCTTCCAAATATTTGGATGCCAATTGGGCGTTCGTATTCAAATATATCAAGCTTGGCCTTGCTTTTTGCGGCATCGCGTATTAATCCTTCAGAAGAGATAAATTCAGTATACATCATATCCACCCCGTTTTGCTTACATACATAACGAAAAGGCGGATCGCTAACATCTTCCATCGGTGCTAACAATAATGGGAACTCTCCTAATTCAATATTTCCTATCTTTACCATAAATTATGACACAAAAATAAAATAAATTATTCATTATTAGTTGATTAATTAACATGTCGGAAAAAACTTTTCTTCAAAAAATTTTACGCTTACTCTTACTATTCATCGGCTTTAACTTACTTGGCTATTTTGTTACGCTTTTTTTATTAAACATTTTATTTAATGTTGATGGAAACACTTTGCTGAGCATCTTCAATAATCTTGATACCATAGATAATAGCAGCACAAACGTTTTAAAATTTATGCAGTTTGTGCAAATGTTTTTCTCCCTAATTATTCCGGCACATTTGTTTGCGCGTTCAGAGTCAAACAATCAACTTGTAGAATATTTTCAACTAAACAATACGTCTTATAAAAATTATCTAATAGGAATTTTACTTCTCGTTTGTATTTCTCCACTAGTTTCTTACATCGCGGAGCTGAATGAACAAATTCAACTTCCTAGTTTTTTATCAAGTGTAGAAAATTATTTTAAGCAAAAACAAATACAAACAGAAAAGCTTTCTTTGGTTTTCTTAGGAAACAATACAGGAGTAGATTTGCTGATCAATATTTTTATTGTAGGAGTATTAGCAGCAATTGCAGAAGAATTATTTTTTAGAGGTGTACTTCAAAAAATAATTTTAGAAAAAGTGAAAAACATACACATGGCTATTCTCATTTGTTCTTTTTTATTTAGTGCATTGCATCAAGAATTTTATTCATTGTTACCAAGAGTATTATTAGGAATGTTATTGGGTTATGCTTACGTGTTTTCGAAATCTATTTGGGTGCCTATTAGTATTCATTTTGTAAATAATGCAGCTATTGTATTGCTCGACTCCTTGTACAAACAAGGTATTAGCAGCTTTAACCCAAATGAAAACGAATATTTTGGAATAATTGGTGTTTTTATTTCATTAATACTAAGTATTCCTTTATTTTGGTATTGGAATAAAAATAAATCGAATGGTATAAATTATAACTATGGAGAAAAGTTGGATTAAAATTTATACTTCCACAAATAATTTCCAAGCATCCTTAGTTTCGAGTGTTTTAAAAGACCACCAAATTGATGTGGTAGAAATAAATAAAAAAGATTCGAGTTATTTAAATTTTGGAGAAATTGAATTGTATATACATCCGCAGCATTTCGATGAAGCGATAGAAATAATAATTAAAAACGAATTATGAATAATTTTTTTACTCGCAGCATCACCGCTTTGTTTTTTGCAATTGCTTGTGTTTCCTGCATTTATTTTCCGGGCTATATTCATTTATTGTTTTTTATTTTTTCAATTATTGGTTTTAATGAATACTTAAAAATTAACGGGCCCAAAAGAAGGAAGTCTTTACATTTTATTTATTTATTTATTGCGGTGTTATTGTCGGCTAGTTTTGCCTTGGTTCAATTAGGATTAGTTGATCAAAAATATTTATGGATAAATGTATTTGGGATTGCGGCCGTGTTTTTTATTGAATTATATCAAAAAGAACAAATACCATTTGACCAATTAGCGAAACTAATTTTAGGATATGTATATGTAATAATTCCCTTTGCTTTTTTTACCGGTTTGGGTTATATAATTAGCAACGAGTATTCTTATGAATTACCTCTTGGCTTTTTATTTTTGCTATGGGCAAACGATAGTGGAGCGTATGTATTTGGGATTACTTTGGGTAAAAACAGATTGTTCGAGCGCATTTCTCCGAAAAAATCTTGGGAGGGATTTTTTGGTGGTTTATTAGTAGCTTCTATTACTGCATATATTATTTCAAAGTATTTCCACAGCATCGATACTTCACATTGGATTATACTATCACTTATTATTGTAGTATTTGGCACTATAGGCGATTTAGTAGAATCTATGCTAAAACGAAGCAAAGACATGAAAGATTCGGGTTCTATCTTGCCAGGACATGGCGGTGTATTAGACCGTTTTGATGGGTTATTACTTGCGGCTCCCTTAGTATATGCCTATTTTCAGCTTTTTTTATAGATTTGGGCTTTAATTTAAAAACATGACTTTACACAAAGAAGGAACAGCGTCTATTATTTTAGCATTGCTATTTGGAGCGATTGTAAATTTTTGCACCTATTATTTTACACCAAATACCCATTGGTTACAGGTTTTTGGTATTGTATTAAGTGCTTTTATATTGATAATTATACTTCAGTTTTTCAGAAAACCATTGTTCAATATTGAAACAAACGACTCTGTTATATTAGCACCCGCAGATGGTAAAGTAGTGGTAATTGAAGAGGTAGAAGAACCAGAGTTTTTTAAAGACAAAAGAATTCAGGTATCAATTTTTATGTCTCCATTTAACGTACACATTAACAGAAACCCGGTTTCTGGTATTATAAAATACGCGAAGTACCATCCAGGTTTGTATTTGGTTGCATGGCACCCAAAATCATCAACTGAAAACGAACGAACTACGGTTGTTTATGAAAAAGCAAACGGCATGCAATTGCTAATACGCCAAATTGCTGGTGCCTTGGCTCGTAGAATTGTATATTATGTAAAAGAGGGTGATAAAGTTGAGCAAGGAGATGAAATGGGATTCATAAAATTTGGTTCAAGGGTTGACCTTTTCTTGCCACTAGGTACTAAAATAGAAGTAAAATTAAACGAAGTGGTTAAAGGCGGTAAAACCAGTATTGCTACGTTAAGTTAAATTTTTTTGCTTATAACAATTTTTTGTAAATTGCGTTAGATTAATAATTGAATCGCAAGGATTTTAAACATTTAAATAGAAATAATATGAAAAAAGTACTCTTAATGTTATCTCTTGTAGCTGCAACTTCAATGGTTGCTTTAGCACACGGTGATGATAAATGTAAAGACAGTAAAAAAACAACAGGTTGCTGCTCTAAAGATGCTAAAAAAGAGGCATCAACAACTGCGGCTAAAGCTTCTTGCTGCTCTAAAGATGGTGCAAAAACTGCAGCATTAAGTAAAGACGCGAAAGTAGAGAAATCAACAGCAGCAGAAAAAGAAACTGCACCTAAGAAATAATTTTTTGTTAATACAAAAAAAGCCTCGAATAATATTCGAGGCTTTTTTTATGGTATTAAATAAAATATTACTTTACTAAAAACTTAGTAACACCAAGCACTTCGTTGTGATTAGAAATTTTCATTAAGTATAAACCTTTTTCTAAATCATTTAAATCTAATTTAAATGATGGGTCTGGTTTTATATTTTCTACTTCATTCAACTTATATACAAGTTTACCATTCATATCATATACTTCAATGTTATGGTATACTACTCCATTTTTGTTTTCTACATAAATATAGTTAGATGCAGGATTCGGAAAAATACTAAAACCTAATTGCGATAAATCATTATTGTTAATTCCAATAGCTGCAACTTTTTCTTTTATTACAAAAGTTGATTTGAAAATACTATCGCCGCTCGTACCACCATTCCCGTTTGCATGATTAAATGCTCCATAAAAAGTTACATCGCCTGTTCCTGCAAGTGGCGCAGTCCAATCAAATGACCACGACTTTACACCACCAGAACCTGTTAAACCAGATTGAGTATGAGTTAAATATTTTCCGCCACCTGTAAGTTTTGTGCCAGCACTTGTAGAAGTCATGGTACCAACTAATACACCCGCAGTTGTTTGAGGAGAAAGTTGAAAACCAAAAGTGTTTCTATTTGCACTTGATCTAGCAGTAGCTGTAATTGTATATTTTGTACCCGGAGTGTACCCATCGGCAGGAATATTAGATGAAAACACATTTGATTTTGTACCTACAGTAATTCCTGTATGGCATCCCGAAACGGCACATGTATTCCCTCCGTCGCCAGGCGAACCGGTTCTGCTATTTGGAGAACCATCTGGGTTAGTGTGTGCATTGTTGTACAACGAACCAACAAAAATGGTCGAAAATGTAACAACGAGAGTAAGAGTAAGTAATTTTTTTTTCATAAGGTTGGGGTTAAGTATAATTTAAAAATTAACAACAATAACTATTCCGAAATTAATTTATTCAATGAAATTTTTGCGATCATTTTGATGAATAATCGTTCGAGTAGGGTATGCAAAGCTAGAATCGTGTTTTTCTATAATCTTTATAATCATATAATTGGTTTCCTCTTTAATTCTAAGAAATTCATAATAATCCATCATCTGAATAAAATATAATACCATAAGTTTTAAAGAGAAATCGCCAAACTCTTCGAAAACAGCTATACCCTCTTCATTCATTTTGGGGTGTGAGTTTATTAATGTATTAATATCCTCAATAATCATTTTCATTTTTTCTGCGTCGGTATTATACGTTAAGTCAATGCTAAACTTAACCCTTCTATAATTTCTTAAGGTTAAATTTTCCAAAGCACTATCAATCATTTTTTTATTGGGCACTGTAAAAATACTTCTATCAATGCTTCTAATTTGAGTGCTTCTAAATCCAACTTTTTCAATGGTACCTTCAATACCATCAAGCTTTACTAAGTCGCCTACAATAAATGGTTTGTCAATAAATATCGTAAAAGAACCAAATAAGTTTTCTAAACTGTCTTTAGCTGCCAATGCAATGGCAATACCACCAATTCCTAAACCAGTTATTAATGTTAATACATTTATTTCGAATACCGCACCAAGCAGTACAAATGTGCCTACAATAACTATTAAAATTTTTACGAGTTCTCTAACAAATAAAACCAATTGATCATCAGATTTTGTATCCGTTAAATTTGCTTTGTATTCAAACACTAATGCTATAAAATCTACTAAGCGTAATAAGATCCAAAACATAGAGATCACTAAAAAAAACACATATAATTTATCAACAACATCAAAAATCGTTACTTCGAAATTTTTTCGTTGAAAAATTATTTCATGTAGAGGAAATGATAATTGGTGTATAGCTGTAAAAATAATTGTAGCAATTAGTAATAGTTCAATTGGTTTTACTAAAAGCTCTACGAATTTTTCAATTTTAACTTCTGCAGAAAATCGTTTAAATAATTTAAACATCATTCTACTAGCAAATCTAGAAAAGAAGCTTAAAAAAATAAATCCTAAAAATAAAATACCCAAAAACAAAACGTATTGTTTCAGTGTATTTCCAACATAAATTTGTTCTAAAATTTTTTCTGTAGAAAACATTATACTAATTGTTTTAAAGCAATTTCAAAAGATGTTTTTGCAATATGGTTTTTAGAAGAATTAACGGCGTGCGATTTTACCAAAGCAGCTTTTATAATGCTTGATGTATCTTCAAAAATTGCTCGGTCTGTTACTTCAACACCTTTTTGCATAAGGTATGCGAACACTCTAGCCATGCCGCAGTTCGAAATAAAATCAGGTATTACACTTAGTGCTTCATCTGCATATTCACCTGTTGGTCCGAAAAATATTTCTGGATCTGCAAAAGGTACGTTAGCCCCACAAGCAATTACTTCCATGCCTGCTTTTTTCATTCGCTCTACTTGTTCTTTGGTTACCAATCTTGAGGCTGCTGCAGGAATAAATAGTTGTGCATTTAAATCCCAAATTTTTGCATTCACTTCTTCAAAAGAAAGTAAGTGGTCGCTTACTA
>JBILKW010000099.1:0-8392 GCA_044376465.1 Sphingobacteriales bacterium
GTTAGTTTTAGACTTGTCTGCTAAATAATAATACGTAAAAATTTTACTGAAATAAGTATTCAATTGCCCTATAGTAACAACTAAAGGATTTTCTTTTTTGTTAGCCGCAAAATAATCTACTATTTTGTTTGCTTTTAACACATCACGTTTCGCAATGGCGGTATTAAATTCGAAAGTATTGTACTCTTTACTTATCCCTACATTCTTTTGTATATCATCCATGGTAATGGTTTTACGGTCGCCCATATTTATCATTACCTTTTCTAATTCATTTGCTACCTTACTTAAATCGTTGCCCAAGTACTCTGCAACCATCGCTCCTGCTTTAGTATCTAACTTAAATCCTTTTGTACCTACAAAATTCATCGCCCATTCGGATACTTGGTTGTCGTATAGTTTTTTCGACTCAAACAATACTCCATTCTTTTCAATCGCCTTCGCAATTTTCAATCGCTTATCTAAACTTCCATACTTATGGCAAAACACCAAAACAGTACTCTTCAAGGGATTTTCCAGATAGCTTGCAAAAGGGTCGGCATCTTTTGTATCTCCTTTACCAAACTTAATATTTTGTGCTTCTTTAACAATTACCAATTGGAAATCAGACATCATTGGGTAACGTTTAGCAGTACTAATTATGGTAAGCATGTCCACTTCTTTACCATACAAAATAGTTTGGTTAAAGCCTTTCTCTGCTTCAGTTAATACTACCTTCTCCAATAAATCAGCAATAAAATCTATATAGTAACTCTCTTCGCCATGTAAAAAATAAACGGGCTTAAAAGCTCTCTTTTTTATATCTGCTAAAATGTTTTCTATAGTCATTATTAAAATGTTAGTTCTTCTAAAAATCTGTACGTTTCACACTCATGATCTATTTCACAATAGTAATGTTCTAAGCCATTTGTAACTGCTAGGTATTTTACCTTGTACACCATGTTATACCTCGCCACTTGGTCAAATACTTCTTGTGTAATGGCTACATTCGGAGCTTTACATTCTACCAATAAGGTTGGTATTCCGTTTTCATTATACACTAAAATGTCGCAACGTTTTTGCATATCGTGCAACTTCAATCCTTTCTCTAAACTAATATAGTTTTTAGAAATGGTATGTTGATGAATTAGGTATTGCACAAAATGTTGCCTTACCCACTCTTCTGGTGTTAGTAATAATTCCTTTTTACGTATGGCATCAAAAATAAAATACTTACTTTCTTTTTCAATTATTTTAAATGGAAATGCCGGAAGATTTAAAGGAATTAATTCCATATTACATCTTTTGTAATCGCTCTTTTATGATGGCAATTTTTTGTTCAGCATCTGCTTTTTTCTTCTTTTCATTATCAATCACCTCTGCTTTTGCATTACTCACAAATCGTTCGTTAGAAAGTTTTGCCTCTACCGATTTTAAAAAGCCATGCAAATACACCAACTCTTTTTCCATCTTTTCTTTTTCTACCGCTGGATCCACTGCATCTCCTAAATCAACAAAACATTCGTCATTACCCACTAAAAACTGTGTCGCATTTTCTGGCACAGCATCTACCATTTGTAAATTTTCAATTGTTGCCAACCTCTTTAAAATAAGGGCATATAACAAATAATCTGTTTTCGAATTATTTTTGATAGATAAGTTTAACCCTTCCTTCGGTGCAATTTGTTTGGTATTACGGATGTTGCGCATTTCTGATACAACTTGCAAAATATTCTGCATAGTGGTTATATCTTTTTCGTTGTATGCTTTTGCTTTTGGGTAGCTTGCTATGATACAACATTCCATTTCAGAACGTTCACCAAATAATTCCTCATCATGCCATAATTCTTCAGATAAGAATGGCATAAATGGATGTATTAATTTGATGATGTCTTCGAACTTATTTTTTACAAACTCAAACGTTTCTGCATCTATTGCATCTTGGTATGAATCGCCATTTTCTAATTTATGATAGGTTGGTTTTATCATCTCTAAATACGATGAACAAAAATCATCCCATATCAATTTATAAATAGTCATTAATGCCTCCGACAAACGGTAGCTCTCAAACAATTGTTCTATTTCTTTTAACGATTCATTAAAGCGAGCATCAAACCACTCGTTTGCTTTTTTATTTTCGTTGCTACTATTTGCATCCACTTTCCAACCCTTTACCAATCTAAAGGCATTCCATATTTTATTAGCAAAATTTCTACCTTGCTCGCAATAGCTTTCATCAAACATTAAATCATTTCCAGCGGGTGAGCACAATAACATTCCTACTCGAACACCATCTGCACCATACTTCCCAATTAACTCAATTGGGTCTGGTGAGTTACCTAATGATTTAGACATTTTTCTGCCTAACTTATCTCTTACAATACCTGTTAAATAAACATTCTTAAAAGGTACTTGATTTCTAAATTCTTTACCCGCCATAATCATTCGAGCTACCCAGAAAAATAAAATTTCGGGAGCCGTTACTAAATCATTGGTTGGGTAATAGTAATTTAATTCTTCATTTCCTTTATTGTTTTGATCGCCAAATACCGTTGGGTCGAATACAGAGATAGGCCATAACCAAGAAGAGAACCATGTATCTACTACATCTTCGTCTTGCTTTATATCAGCAGCTGTTAAACTACTGAACTCTGCAGATTTTGCTTTAAATTTTTCTATTGCTTCAGCAGCTGTTTTAGCCACTACAATTTCTCCATTAGCTGCGTACCATGCAGGAATTTGTTGGCCCCACCACAACTGACGAGAAATGCACCAATCTTTTACGTTCTCCATCCAATGGCGATACGTATTGATGTATTTGTCGGGGATTAAATTTACTTCTCCATCATTCACTGCATCTAAAGCAGGCTTCGCTAAAACTTCCATACGCACGAACCATTGCATCGAAAGCTTTGGCTCTATAACAGCGTCCGTTCTTTCCGAAAATCCAACCTGCGATTTGTACTCTTCTACTTTTTCTAACTGCCCTGCTTCTTCGAGCATAACCGCAATTTTTTTACGCGCAATAAATCGATCTTCGTTTACCAATATTTGAGCCTTCTCATTTAAAGTACCGTTATCATTTATAATATCTATTACAGGTAATTTATGTTTTACTCCTAACTCATAATCGTTCAAATCATGCGCCGGTGTTACCTTCAAGCAACCTGTACCAAAATCCATGGTCACATACTCATCACAAATAATTGGTATTTCTTTGTTAATTAAGGGTACTACTATTTTTTTGCCGTGTAAATGTTTGTAACGTTCATCATTCGGGTTTACACAAACGGCAGCATCTGCCATTATGGTTTCTGGTCGCGTAGTTGCAACGGTTACAAATCCAGCACCGTCAGCTAATTTGTACTGTATATAAAATAATTTCTGATTAACTTCTTTACGAATTACCTCTTCATCAGATACAGCTGTTAATCCTTTAGGGTCCCAGTTTACCATGCGAATGCCACGGTATATTAGTCCTTTTTCATACAAATGAATAAAGGTATCAAGTACAGCCTCTGTCATGCCCGGATCCATTGTAAAAGCTGTACGATCCCAATCGCATGAGGCCCCTAGTTTTTTTAATTGATCTAATATAATTCCGCCATACTTATCTTTCCATTCGTATGCATAATCTAAAAACTCTGCTCTACTGATAGAGTTTTTCTCGATTCCATCTTCTTTTAATTTCGCAACCACTTTTGCTTCTGTAGCAATAGAAGCATGGTCGGTGCCCGGCACCCACAATGCATTTTTGCCCAACATACGAGCTCGTCTAATCAATACATCTTGTATGGTATTGTTCAACATATGGCCCATGTGAAGCACTCCGGTAACATTCGGAGGAGGAATTACAATCGTATAAGGTTCACGCTCATCTGGTACCGATCGAAAAAAACCTTTCTCCAACCAGTAAGCGTACCATTTGTTTTCTGCCTCAGAGGCCATGTATGTTTTTGAAATCGACATTTGTAAAATATTTGCGAAAGTCAACAAAAATAGAAAAATAAGCGTTTGTTTGTAATATATAAAACCTTTAATTCATTAAAATAAACAATTATTATTGCTGATAATCGTTTCTCAATTATCATTTAAATAAAAATAGATAATCATATATTTGAACTAAATAAATCATAAAGAACATGAAAAAATCACTATTGATAATCGGCATTGCAAGCTTAACAGTACTAAATGCTTGTAAATCACGTAAAGTAGAAAGAATAGACCCTACACAACAAACAGATTTAAGTGGCAGATGGAACGATACCGACTCTCGTTTAGTTTCTAATGAAATGATTAGCGATTGCATGGCAAAACCATGGAGAACAGATTTTACTGCCGCAAAAGGCAAAAAACCGGTTGTAATTGTAGGAAACGTTAGAAACAAAACCACTGAACACATCGAATCGGAAACGTTTATCAAAGACATTGAGAAAGCATTCATTAATTCGGGTTTGGTAACCGTAGTACAAGCTGGCGAAGCGAGAAAAGAGTTACGTGAAGAGCGTAATGATCAACAAACTTTTTCATCAGAAACTACTAAGAAAAAATGGGGCTTAGAAAAAGGAGCCGATTTTATGCTGAACGGTGTCATTACTTCTATTGTTGACCAATACGGAAAAAATAAAGTGGTGTTTTACCAAGTAGATTTAGAATTAACCAATTTAGAGACCAATGAAAAGGTATGGATTGGTGATAAGAAGATTAAAAAAGCAATTCAAAACTAAAAATTGAAGAAGCAATTAACCATTCTTAGCATACTATCGAGCCTATTATTTATTAGTGCTTGCGCTACTTATTACCAAAAACTAGAAGAGTTTAATACCAATGTAGAACAAGGCAATATAGAAAATGCCAAAGAATTTTTAGAGAAAGATAAAAAAGGGCCTGAAGGAAAAAATAAATTGCTTTATTTTATGAATGCCGGTACGCTAGAGATGCTTACCGGTAATTATGTTAAGAGCAATGAGTACTTTAACCAAGCAGATTTAACAATTGAAGATTACCAAAAGAATTTAGGTAACGAAGCCTTATCACTCATTACAAACCCAATGCAAAAAGAATATACGGGTGAAGATTTTGAGAAGGTGCTAATTCATTATTACAAAGCCATAAACTATATACAGCTTGGTCAAGCTGAGGAGGCAATTGTAGAGTGTAAGCGATTGAATTTAAAAATTCAGCAATTAAATGATAAGTACACTAAAAAAAACAGGTATTCTGTAGATGCTTTTGGCTTAAACCTCATGGGCATTATTTACGAATCAACAGGCGATGTAAATAATGCCTTTATTAGTTATAGGAATGCCATTGAAGCGTACGAAAAAACATACGAACCTCAGTTCAAAACATCTATCCCCTTACAACTAAAAAAGGATGTTATAAGAACGGCCTATGAAATGGGTTTTGATGATGTGGCTTTTCGCTTTGAAGAAAAATTTCAGTTAAAAAATACTCCTAAAAACCCTAATGCCGGAGAAATCATTTTTTTCTGGAACAATGGTTTAAGCCCTGTAAAAGCAGAGAACAGCATCAATTTTAGTATTATAAAAGGGAGGGCTGGTTATGTAACTTTTGTGAATGAAGAACTAGGATTAAACGTGCCATTTCCATTGCCTCAAAACGATAAAAAGTCGGGCGGAATAGGCGATTTGGAATTTGTAAGAGTAGCTTTTCCAAAGTACTTAGAACGTAAACCATTTTTTACGAGTGCTAGTATAGAAGCAAATGCAAAAGATTACCCTTTAGAATTAGCAGAAGACGTAAATGCCATAGCATTTAAAACCTTGCAAGATCGACTATTACGGGAGATAAGTAGTTCTTTGTTGAGACTAGCTACTAAAAAGGCGGCTGAATATGCAATGCGAGACCAAAATCAACATGCAGGTTCAATTGTAGGAATTGTAAATGCGATTACCGAAAGGGCTGATACTCGCAATTGGCAAACATTGCCAAACAGCATTTCTTATACACGAATTGAATTGCCTGAAGGAGCCCATGAAATAAATTTGAAACTTCGTTCGTTTGATAGCAGAACAATTCGCGAACAAAAGTTTAACTTTGTAATTCAGAAAGGCAAAACACAGTTTCAATCCTATCAGAATTTCGAAAGTCAATCTTATTTTGGCAGAACTGCGTACGCAAGATAAAACGATTGATATAAAGTAATAGAATGAAAAATGTACTCTTAACATGTTCCTTTATGCTGCTGAGTTTATTGGCGATGAGCCAATCTGCACTTAAAGTAAACTCTATCGAGTTTAAGGCTAGCTACTTTAAATACAGGGGTACTATTTTAGATGTTCGAACCGCTTACGAATTTGCTGAAGGACATATTGAAAATGCTAAAAACGTAGATGTTAGTCTTGCAACATTTGAGACCGAAATTGAGAAAATAGACCCTGAGCAACCCGTATTTGTGTATTGTGCAATCGGAGTTAGAAGCGCGAAAGCAGCAACCATACTTCGTAAGAAAGGGTTTAAGCATGTATACGATTTAGATGGAGGTTACCAAGACCTTTTAAAAGTTGGATTGAAAAATGCAAAATTGTGATTTCCTAAAGAATATTGAACTGCTTACTACTGCCGACGGTTCTAAAACCATCTTCAATCCACAAGTTGGTGAAAATTATCATTCTAAACACGGTGCAGTGCAAGAATCGCAGCATGTATTTGTGAATTCTGGACTTCAATTTTACCATCAACAAACTCAAAAAAACGAAATTTCTATTTTAGAAATTGGCTTTGGCACGGGGCTTAATTTCTTATTAAGTGCAGAGTATGCAGCATCTACAGGCCTAAAACTAAGCTACACTGGTATAGAAGCTTATCCACTTCCACAAAATATTTTAAACGAAACTGGGTACAATTCTTTCCTAAATTCAGAATCGTTATTCGATCGGTTTATGTCTAATTACCATTCTTGTTTCGATGAAAGTACCCAAATTATTGATCAAGTGAATTTGAAAATCGAAAATAGTACACTTCTCGCTTATAATGGTGTAGGAAAGTTCGATATTATTTATTTTGATGCATTTGCTAAAGTCCATCAACAAGAAATGTGGACAGAAGAATCTATAAAACATGCATGTAAGTTTTTAAAAGATAAAGGTATATTTGTGACCTATAGCGTAACCGGCGATTTAAAACGACAATTAAAAGGCTTCGGCTTCGAAATTGAACGCCCACAAGGGGCTGCAGGCAAACGCGAAATGATGCGAGCAACTTTACCATATGTTTTATAAATTAATTCTCCGCCCTATTTTCTTTCTGTTTGACCCAGAAAAAATACATCATTTTGTTTTTAAACTCATAAAAATATCACAGGCTATTCCTGGTATTTCTGCAATAACTAAGAGTATATTTGAGGTAAATAACAGTAAACTAAAGCGAACAGTTTTTGGCATCGAATTTCCAAATCCAGTAGGTTTAGCTGCCGGATTTGATAAAGATGCAAAGTTATATAAAGAGCTAGCCAACTTTGGTTTTGGTTTTATTGAAATAGGAACCATTACCCCTGTAGGGCAAGAGGGAAACCCTAAACCACGCATGTTTAGGCTACCTGCAGATAGCGGGCTTATAAATAGAATGGGCTTTAACAACCAAGGCTTAGAAGGTGCAATAGAACGTTTAAAGTCTAAACCAAGCCATTTAATTGTAGGCGGTAACATTGGTAAAAACAAAATCACTTCGAATGAAGATGCCGTAAAAGATTACGAAAAATGCTTCGAAGGGCTATTTCCTTATGTAGATTATTTTGTGGTAAATGTTAGCTCTCCAAACACTCCTAATTTAAGAGCATTACAAGAAAAAGAACCCTTAAAAGCCTTGTTAAACCATTTGCAAAAACTCAACGAGCAACAGGAAAAAAGCAAACCAATTTTATTAAAAATTGCGCCCGATTTAACGAATGAGCAATTAGATGATATTGTAGAAATAGTAAACGAAACTAAAATCGCAGGTGTAATTGCAAGTAATACTACCATCTCCAGAGATAATTTAACAACAAACAGAACATCACTTGATCACATTGGTGCCGGAGGTTTAAGTGGCAAACCCTTAACTAAAAGATCCACAGAAGTGATTAAATACCTAAGCACAAAATCTAACAACAGTTTCCCTATTATTGGCGTGGGCGGAATACACAGCGCCAAAGATGCCATCGATAAATTAAATGCTGGAGCAAGCTTGGTACAGCTTTATACAGGCTTTATTTACGAAGGACCGGGATTGGTGAAGAGGATAAATGAGGAGATACTAGATGTTGGTATTAAGAATTAATTCTTAATACTTAATTCTTAATACTCTACTACTCTTCCTCTCTAACGACTAAATTCTAAATACTAAATTCTAAATACTAAATACTAACAACTAGACAAAAACTCTTTCCCCCCTTATCTGTTAAGCCTTCATGACT
>JBILKW010000100.1:0-8385 GCA_044376465.1 Sphingobacteriales bacterium
AACTGATGTAGTTCTTTGGGCAAAACGATTATACGACTATACGACTATACGAAAAAAGGCTCATCAATTTGATGAGCCTTCTCTGCGCCTCTGCCTTCTCCGCGTCTTTGCGTTATTTCTTTTTGAGTGCTTCTATACGTTTTCTCATTTCGCTCGATTTAGAAAGTTTATCGAGTTTAGCGTACACTTCTTTTAACGATGCCAAGGTATTTAAATCACTTGGTTGAAGTTCTAATGCTTTTTCTAAGTATGGTAATGATTTGTTGAACGATGCGGTGTACTTCGCTTTACCTGCGTTGTACTCTTTCTCTTTGCTCATTGGTAAATCTTTTACCTTATTGTATACTTCTACTCCGGCATTGTAATGCATGGCTCCAATATTATATAAAGCATCAAAATAAACCGAATCTATGCTCAAGGCTTTTTTATAAGAAGTTTCCGCATTTTCTCTTTTCCCCATATTATCATAGGTAGCACCTAATGCGAACCATAAGGTTTTGTTACTAGGATCGGCATTTGCTGCTTCTTCCATTTTGCTAATCATTTGTTTAGACTGGCCTCTTGCCATGTACACATTCAGTTCATCTATCATTAATGAGTTGTTTCCAGGGAAAGCAGCTCTACCCAATGCAATATACTCTAGTCCTTTTGCAGTATCTTTTTCGGCCATGTATAAGTTTGATAAAGATCTGTAAACTTCTACCTCTGGATATTTTAAGTCAATTAATCTAGTAAATAATTGTTTTTGAACCGGTACATTTTTAGCATTTAATGCTGCTAATGCTGCATTAAATAGTAAACCTGTATCTATTTTGCTGTATAATTTCTCCGAAAGATCAGCAGATTTCATAAAATTATCTGCAGCAGATTGGAACTCTTTTGCTTTATAGGCAGTAATACCATTGTTTACATAGCGATTTTGAAGAAAAGGAATTCGCTTCTTGATATCCTCAGCATATGCTTTTTTGGTATCTAGTTCTAATGCTTTTAAATAAGACTCTATCGATTTATCTAGCGCTTGTGAATCAACAGCTTTAGTTGCAGCATCTGGGCTCTCTTCAATGTCTTGATAAATGAGCCCACGATAGTACCAGGTTTTGGCACTAATACCAGTTTTTGGATCTAAAATTGCCTTGTCAATAGAAATCTTCGCTTTGTCGTATTCCTTAAACCTTTGGTAGTTATAGGCATTTACAACCTCGGCATTTTGTGCATTTGCACCATAGGCAAAGCCAGCTAGTATGATCAGCAAACTTAACTTTTTCATGTTTATACTTGTTAAATTAATTTTATAAATTAGTTGCACTATCTTCTTGATTATCTGTATTTTCAGAATCACCACCTAAATTTTCAGTTGAAGATTCTTCAGTAACTATTGCTCCATCAATTTCTGGTAAATCCTCTTCTTTCACGTCTTCAATTTTAGCAATCGAAGCAATTTCATCCTCATCGTTTAACTTAATTAACCGAACTCCTTGCGTTGCTCTTCCCATAACGCGTAAATCCTTCACTTCCATACGTATGGTTAAACCCGATTTGTTGATAATCATTAAATGATCAGCATCTACCACATCTTTAATTCCTATTAAATCGCCAGTTTTATCGGTAATTTGAATGGTCTTCACTCCTTTTCCGCCTCTATTGGTTACTCTATAGTCTTCAATATCAGTGCGCTTACCATATCCTTTTTCAGATACCACTAAAATAGTCGTCTCCGGATCGTTCACTGCAATCATTCCAATAACTTCGTCTTTCGGTCCAGCTAAAGTTATACCTCTAACACCAGTTGCAGTTCTACCCATTGGTCTCACTGTGCTTTCGTTAAACCTAATGGCTCTACCAGAGCGTAATGCCATAACAATTTCTGAAGTTCCGTTGGTTAACAATACGTTTAATAACTGGTCGCCTTCGTTTATATTGATTGCGTTAATACCTGTAACTCTTGGATTTGAATAAGCGTCTAAAAGCGTTTTCTTAATGGTACCGTTCTTAGTACACATTATGATGTAGTTATTCTTTAAGTACTCTTCATCCGTTAAATTATTAACGTTGATAACCGAACGAACCCTATCTTCTTTGCTTATGTTTACTAAGTTTTGTATCGCTCGGCCTTTAGAGGTACGTGTTCCTTCCGGAATTTCGTACACTTTTAACCAATAACAACGTCCTAGTTCGGTAAAGAACATGATGTAATTGTGCGTACTTGCTATAAATAAGTGTTCTATAAAGTCTTCTTCTCTAGAATTACTTCCCATAGAACCTTTACCGCCTCTGCCTTGAACTCTGTATTCAGAAAGTGCTGTACGTTTGATATAACCAGCATTTGAAACTGTAATTACTACTTCTTCGTTCTCAATCATGTCTTCCATGCGGAATTCACCGCCAGCATATACAATTTCCGAACGACGATCGTCGCCGAATCGTTCTCTAATGTCAGCCAACTCATCTTTAATCATTTGCATTCTTAAAGACTCGTCGTTTAAAATATTCTTCAATTTTTCAATTAAGGCCATCAACTCTTCGTATTCAGCTTTAATTTTATCGCGTTCTAAGCCTGTTAATACTCTTAAACGCATTTCTAAGATTGCTCTGGCTTGTAGTTCTGATAAACCAAATTTCTCCATTAAGCCTTCGCGGGCTTCTTCCGGTGTTTTAGAATTACGTATTAAAGCAATTACCTCGTCTAGATGATCTAATGCTATGAGTAAACCTTGTAAAATATGTGCGCGTTTTTCGGCCTCGTCGAGTTCAAACTTAGTTCTACGAACAATAACATCATGGCGATGCTCAACGAAATGTTGAATTAAATCTTTCAGATTTAACATCATTGGGCGTCCTTTAACTAAGGCAATGCTATTAATTGAAAATGAGGTTTGTAAGGCAGTGTACTTATACAAATTATTTAACACTACACCGGCATTTGCATCGCGTTTTATTTCGTATACAATGCGCATACCGTCTCTATCACTCTCATCACGTATATCAGAAATTCCTTCTAATTTTTTCTCGTTCACCAGTTCGGCAGTACGCTCAATCATGTTCGCCTTATTTACCTGGTAAGGTATTTCGGTAACAATAATTCGTTCGCGATCGTGACCATAGGTTTCGATTTCAGCTTTGGCGCGCATTACTACTCGACCTCTACCGGTATGGTAGGCATCTTTAATACCATCGTATCCGTAAATGATACCACCGGTTGGAAAATCGGGAGCCTTCACGAACTTCATTAATTCAGAAATCTCAATTTCCTTATTATCAATATACGCAAAAATACCGTCGATTACTTCACGCAAATTGTGTGGAGCCATGTTAGTGGCCATACCCACAGCAATACCTGAAGTACCGTTTACCAATAAATTCGGAATTTTAGCTGGCAAAACAGTGGGTTCTTCGAGCGAGTCGTCGAAGTTTAATTGGAAGTCTACTGTATTTTTATTGATGTCATTTAACATCTCCTCTGCCACTTTGGTTAATCGTGCTTCTGTATAACGCATTGCAGCAGGACTATCACCATCCACCGAACCGAAGTTTCCTTGCCCGTCGACCATCATATATCGCAGCGACCATTCTTGGGCCATACGCACCATGGTATCGTATACAGATGCATCGCCGTGTGGGTGATACTTACCCAAGACCTCTCCTACAATACGAGCCGATTTTTTAAAAGGTTTACCACTTGTTACACCCAAATCTAACATACCGTACAATACACGGCGGTGCACTGGCTTTAAACCGTCGCGCACATCAGGCAAGGCACGAGAAACAATAACCGACATCGAATAATCGATGTAGGCAGATTTCATTTCTTCTTCAATGTTAATCGGGATAATTCTATCGTTTTCTGACATCTCTTTTTACTAATTTTTATATCCTCGTAAAGGTAACAAAAAGCTAGTGTTTATATAAGATTGTGGAAAAGTTAAGAACAAATTTTTAGGTCCAAGAAATGCCTTTTTTGAGCAGCTGGAGTGTTTTTTCTTCTTCGCTCCCTTCTTCGGCTTTGTATTGATACACCCACTCTGCCAAAGGTGGCATACTCATGAGAATACTTTCTGTTCTTCCGCCTGTGTCGAAGCCAAATTTTGTACCTTTATCGTACACTAAATTGAACTCCACGTATCGTCCTCGACGGAGGTTTTGCCAGTGTTTATTCAATTCGTTATAAGGCTTTTGTGCATTTCTACTTAATAGTTCGGTGTAAATACCCGCAAAGCTCAATCCTACTTTTTGTACAAAGTTCAAAATCTGCTCCTTGCTTTTACCTTCGCGCGTTTCATTTAGTCGATCGAAAAATATACCTCCGATGCCACGAGTTTCATTTCTATGTTTATTGAAAAAATAATCGTCGGCCCATTTTTTGTATTTCGCAAAGGCTTCGACATCATAGCTGTCGCAAACTTTTTTTAATGTTTGATGGAAGAACCTTGCATCTTCCTCTACTATGTAATGCGGTGTAAGGTCTATACCTCCACCAAACCAATACTCCTCGGGTGTTTCGAAATAACGTACGTTCATGTGTATAATAGGAACCATTGGACTAATTGGATGCATGACAATGGATACCCCAGTTGCAAAAAAGTTAGGATTGCTTAATCCCAAGGCTTTTAAAATGTTCTCACTCAACTGTCCGCCAACCCCCGAAAAGTTTACTCCGGCTTTTTCTAAGATGCTACCATTTTGCAAAATTCTTGTTCGACCGCCACCCTCTTCTGTATGGGTCCAGGTTTCTTCTACAAATTTCCCGGAACCATCGGCTTGTTCAATTGCTTTGCAAATGGAGTCTTGGAGGGATTGGAACCAGGTACTTATTTCGTGCTTATTCATTCAATGTGAGTTTACAGAGTACAATGTGCTCTGTATTTTGTACAGTGTACATTGTAGGGCAAAGGTAGTAAGAATTTGGATTTTTAAATTTTAAAGGATTAGAAATAATTTTTCTTTCAATACTTTAAATTTTTTCTTTCAATACTGTAAATTCTTTTTTTCAATACTGTAATTTTTTTCTTTCAATACTGTAAATTCTAAAATAAAAAAGCTAGACAGCACTATATTTCTATAATTTCCGTGCTACGGATTGTACAACTTATTTTCTATTTTCAGAATCGCATGTTTTTATTTTTTAATTTACAGTATTGATGGGGAATGCTTAATAGGGGGCTTATTTCTTTTCATTACAAAGTAGCAGTTCAATGCTAAAAGCTCTTTGCTACTCTGCTTCTTTGCGTGAAATAATAAATAATATAATAACAAGTTTATACTTGAACACCCTACTCTTCAAAATTATCAAAGTAAGTAAAGTCCTTTGTAATCAGTCCATTTTCAATGGTAAAAATAGTACAAATGGGCAGCTCAAATGTTGAACTATCCGGTGCTGTACCTGTTGATACAAACTCTACGATGATATGTTGATCGCCCGAAGGGTATAGCTTAATAACCTGATCATGAAGGTCGGGGAACATGCTGTTTAATTCCGAATACTTATCAATAATTTGCTTTCGTGTTTGTGTTACAATACCCGGGCCCAATGTAGGATCTTTAAATTCAGAAACTTCTGAATACATACTTGCCATTTTTTCCCAATCGTGATTATTGAAATGTTTGTAATACTGTTTTACTAATTTTTCGTTAGCGGAGCTTGTATTCTTTTTAGTTTGTTGATGGTTGCAAGAAATCAATGTACTTACTGCGAAAAATAATAAGATTAGGTGTTTCATATTTTTTGTGTTTTTATATTACTCAGAATAGTCAAGATCCTTCCCAAACGTTTCCTCTAATCCCTTCGCCGCCCAAAGCGCCAAAAGCACCGTCACCGTTCCTACTAAAAAAGCAGCATTCAACAATCCCATTCCCGATTTCAATGCTGTAAAACTCAGTGTTACTGGAACTACCGATGCACGTACGAAATTAGGTGCGGTAGTAGTTACCGTGGCGCGGATGTTGGTACCAAATTGCTCCGAGGCAATGCTTACAAACAAAGCTACATAACCGCCAGCGATGCCCATGAGAGTGCAAGCAATATACCAAGCAGTGGCGCTAGAAATGTTGGCGTAGAAGGAGTATAAAATACTGAAGAAAGTAAGGCAAATAAAGAGCATGAGAATTTTTAAACGTGAGCGGAAGAGCTGACTCAAATACCCACTTAGAATGTCGCCAAGGGCGAGGCCTGCATAACAAAACATAATGGCTTTACCAGCACTTAAGGGTTCGGCTATACCCAAAGCTTTACCAAACTCAGGACTAAATGTAACTGGTATACCCACCAAAAACCAAATGGGTACGCCAATTAAAATACTGAACAAGTATTTTTTGAAGGTTTGGAGGTTGCTGAATAATTTGAAAAAATTTCCTCGTTCAGAGCCTTCCATATTTATATTTTTAAACATACCCGATTCGTGTACTCCGATTCTTAATAGCAACAAAACTAAACCCAATACCCCACCAATTATATAGGCCATTTGCCAAGTTGCATAATCGCCTACCAAAGCAGCGCAAACCGCTCCAAGTAAACCAACACTGGCCACAATCATGGCGCCATAACCACGGTTCTCTTTGCTCATACTTTCTGATACCAAGGTAATACCTGCTCCCAACTCCCCTGCTAAACCAAAACCTGCAATAAAACGGATAATTCCGTACCAAGTAATATCGGTTACAAATGCATTCGCAATGTTGGCTACCGAGTATATAAATATGGAACCGAAGAGCACTGAAATTCGTCCTTTTTTATCGCCTAAAATTCCCCAAACTAATCCTCCTACCAACATGCCTATCATTTGTATGTTGATAAGTTGTATTCCACGTTCCATTAACTGTTCTTCCGGAACGCCAATGCCCATAAGGCTTTTAACGCGTACAATGCTAAAAAGTACAAGGTCGTATATATCTACAAAATAGCCGAGGGCGGCAACGAGGACAATATTACGGGTGTTTGTGCTGAGTGGTTGATGCATTTTTTTGGTCACAAAGTACACAAAGTACAAACAATGTTTCAGAAAGTAAAGTGGGCAATAAATTTGCACCGCCCCCCGAACGCAGCGGAACGCGGAGTTGAGGGGCGATGCTAGCTTGATGATTTTTAAAAAATTACCGAGTCAACAACGAATACAAATTACAAAGTTGAGGTGCAGTGCTAACCCGACCCTATTTTCTATTTTCTATTTTCTTTTTTCTATTTTTATACCTCGAAAAATATCCCATGAAACTAAAACTCCTCCCTCTACTTCTAATTTCTATAGTGCTCCTATCTGCCAAAGGTGGTTGCAGCTCCGAAGAAAGTTCTAACCCAATTATAGGCGAATGGATCTGGGTAAAAACATTTTGTTGTGGGCGTAACAGTGTATGGACAAATGCTGAAACCTGTGAATGTACACAGAGTTTAAGCATATTAAAAGATGGTAGATTTAAATTGAAGAAAGATGGACTGGTGTTGCAAGAGGGAACCTACCTATTACGAAAAGGCATAAACAATTTTCAGCAACAACAAGGCGATAGTGCTTTGGTAATTCAGTTTAACGAAGAGTATCCGGCATATGTAGAATTTTTAGGAGATACCTTGAGATTAGCACGCGGTTATATGGATTTTGATAATGTATATTACGTTAGAAAATCATCTCTTTAAAACAAAAAAGGCCATTATTTGTAATATGTAAATTAACAACAACACATGGAAAACTTTAGCTATCACAATCCTACAAAAATCATTTTCGGTAAAAACGAGGTAGATCGGATTGGATCGGAGGCTGCTCTTTTTGGTAAAAAAGCAATTGTGCTAATTGGTAAAAGTTCGGCTAAAAAATCGGGCTTATATGCACGCATAATTTCTTCATTGAACATGCATAGCATAAAATCGATAACCTACGAAGGCATAAAATCTAACCCTTTGTTTGAAGATGCAGACGAAGCAGTACAAATGGCTAAAGAATTTGGTGCAGACATGGTAATTGCCATTGGTGGTGGATCTGTAATAGATACCGCAAAAGCTGTTGCCATGGGTTATTACGTAGAGCATAGTGTGTGGGATTTTTACATGCAAAAAGTAAAACCCGAAAAAGCTCTACCACTGGTTAACATATTAACACTTGCAGCAACCGGAACAGAAATGAACTCTTCAACCGTATTGCAAGACAATGCGGCAGGCATGAAAAAAGGATTTTCCTCGCCACATATTTTTCCGAAACTTTCTATACTCGACCCCATCTTAACCTATAGCGTACCGGCTACTTACACTGCTTATGGCATAGCAGATTTAATTGCTCATTGTTTAGAAGTGTACTTCGGCAAATCGGAGTCGCCTCTATCTGATTACTACATTGCAAGCATCATAAAATTGGCTACGGTATACGGACCAAAGGTGATAGAAAACCCTGAAGATTATGATGCGCGCGC
>JBILKW010000134.1:0-6104 GCA_044376465.1 Sphingobacteriales bacterium
TGTCTTCATCATGCCCCTCATATGCTTTGGTAGTAGGGGTAATAATTGGATGTGGGAGCTGATCATTTTCATTTAGTCCGTCGGGCAAGGTAACCCCACAAATAGTTTTACGACCCGCTTTGTACTCACGAGCAGCATGCCCAGCTAAATAACCACGCACCACCATTTCTACTGGGTAAGTTTCACAACGTATGCCAATGGTTACGCATGGATCGGGTACACTTAATACCCAATTTGGAACTATATCTTTGGTTGCTTCCAAAAAATGTGCAGCAATTTGATTTAGCACTTGACCTTTGTATGGGATGGGTCTTGGTAAAATAACATCGAATGCAGAAATACGATCGCTGGCATGCATTACTAGATAATCATTGTTGATGTTATATACATCACGTACTTTACCGCTGTAAAAACCCAATTGCATTGGGAAATGGAAGGTTGCCGTTTTAGAGTAAGACATTTTATGGTTTGTATTGATAATTTAAATTTTCTAGGAATTACTGAATATCTCCGTAAGCTTCCAAAATTCTTTTCACTAATTTATGTCGCACCACATCCTCACCGGTTAAGTGAATAATGTCGATGCCTTGTATTTCCTTTAAAATATTGAGTGCATTGAATAAGCCCGACATGCTTTTCTTTGGTAAATCTATTTGAGTAACATCTCCTGTTAAAATAAATTTCGCAGTTGGCCCCATACGTGTTAAAAACATTTTCAACTGCATATCGGTTGCATTTTGTGCTTCATCTAAAATTACGAAGGCATTATCTAGCGTACGACCACGCATAAAAGCAAGAGGAGCAATTTCAATGGTTCTGTTTTCTAAGTATAATTTTAGTTTATCTGCCGGAATCATATCATCTAATGCATCATATAAAGGGCGTAAATACGGATCAATTTTTTCTTTCAAATCACCCGGTAGAAAACCTAAATTCTCACCAGCTTCAACTGCAGGGCGAGTAAGTATAATACGCTTCACTTCCTTGTTTTTTAATGCTTTTACGGCTAGTGCCACGGCAGTATAGGTTTTACCGGTACCAGCGGGGCCAATGGCAAACATAATGTCGTTTTTCTCGCAAGACTTAACCATTTTCTTTTGATTGGTAGTTCTTGCTTTCACTACAATGCCGTTAGGGCCAAACACTAAAGGTTCTGAATCTAAACCGGTAGACGATACATGTACATGCTTAGGTTCGTTATCTGCACTTACACTTCCAAGTATCGATTTTAACTCATCTTCTTTTAATTGATGATACTTTTCGAAATGCTCTATGGCTTTTTCCATTTTCTTCTGCAATAGGTCGAGCATTTCTTCATCGCCAATGGCTTTTAATTCGTTTCCACGTGCAACTAACCTAAGTTTAGGAAAAGCTTTTTTCAAAACATTTAATTGCTCATTCTCCAATCCCCAGAATTCTGGTGGATTTACATTTTCGAGTATTATAGTGCGTTCGTTCAAGTGAAATGATGACTAATGATGGCTTAATAAAAAAAACAAAACTATTAATGCTAAAATAATTATTTTTGAAGCAATCTTATTAACTCTTTACCAACATATGCCAATAATAACCTTAACAACAGATTTAGGTATCAAGGATTTTTACCTTGCTGCTGTTAAGGGCTTCATATTAAGTAATTTGCCAGATACTAAGATTGTAGATATTACCCACCAAATACCCTCATTCAACATCACACAAGCGGCTTTTATCCTCGGAAATGCTTACCATTACTTCCCAGAAGGCACTGTGCATTTAGTAAGTGTCGACAATTCTTACCAAGCGGATGCTCGTTTTATAGCGGTAAAAGCAAAAGGTCATTATTTTATCGGGCCAGATAACGGAATTTTTTCTTTGTTTTTGAATGAAGCAGACATCGAAAAAATTGTAAAAATTAATTTAAGAATCTTAGACGATTACAAACATTTTCCAATTAAAGATATATTGGTTAAATCTGCGGTGCATTTAGCAAAAGGTGGATCGATGGAATTTTTAGGACGGAAAATAAATAACTTAAACGTTCGAACCATCATACAACCGGTTATCAACAAAGATCAAATTAGGGGAAGTGTAATCTATGTTGATTCTTTTAAAAATGCTGTAACGAATATTAGACGTGAAATTTTTGAAAATGCTCGAAAAGGTAGAAGGTTTAGTATATTATTTAAACGAAGTGAAACCTTAGATGTAATACATACACAATATTCTGATGTACCCGAAGGCGAAAAACTGTGTTTATACGGAATTACTGGTTACTTGGAAATAGCTATAAACAAAGGGGAAGCGGCAAGTTTACTTGGTTTACACGCAGGTGAAGCCATTATTATAAATTTCTTATGATTATACGAATTGTAAAAATGACTTTTGTGCCAGAAAAAGTTGACAGTTTTTTAGAGGTGTTTAATGCCAATGCTGAGAAAATAAGAACTTATCCAGGATGCAACCAAATGCAATTATTACGTGATATATATTCAGAAAACATATATTATACCTACAGCCATTGGAACTCCGAAGAAGATTTAAACCATTACAGAAATTCTAGTTTGTTTAGAGGAATATGGGCTGCTACCAAATCAGGCTTTTCGGAGAAAGCAGTAGCGAGTTCCCTAGTTTTAATTAGCTAATTATTCAAGTGCTTTTCTTTGGAAAATTAAATACCCCATATTAAACAAGAAAAACCATTTGTTTCTAGGTTCATCATAATATGAAGTATTAAAACTTATAGGCCCAACAGGGCTTTTGTAAACTATAGATGCAATGCCTGTAAGGTAACGGTGTGTTAAAGGTTTGCCAAGTTCAGCTTTTTGAGTAGTTAAGTTTATTATTTTTTGATATGGTTGAAAATAGTATAACTCTAAACGAGTTTGAAAACTACGATTAATGATATAGACATTTTTAATACCTGTGGCGGCATAAGAAAAAGCACGATAATTTTCGAGCAGTATTGTTCTACTATCAATCATTGGATAGAATGCTGTGGCGTTAATTATACTAGATCTATATGAACCAAACAGGGGTTGATTAGACATTACCATATCATACACCCACCCTAATTTAAACTTTTCAGAAACATTATAATACTTTTCATAATCTATACAAAAGCGCAACCAACTCATTTCTCTTCTTCTAATGTTTAAGATAGATTCAGTTCCAGGAATATAGCGTTCTATTCCATCAATGTATTGTAAACTAATGCGCATTTTATGTCCTTCTGTTGCGAATTGTTTTAAGTCTAAGGTATTATTTTCATATTCGGCACTGTACTTAAAAGCATTGAATGTGCTTCGATCCAAGCGGTCGCCATCTTTATATACATTAGTTTGACTAAATAAATCACGATGATTTAATCCAGCTACTTTTAACATGTATTTACCATTATGTTTGGCAGGTGTACCGATCGTAAAAACCAAACGTTTATCCGATTGATCAACAAAATTTATAATAGGTTCTAGTATTATTAAGTTTGAGCTTTTAAAATAGTTCCAGTGATTGTACACAAAATTTGATGACACAAAAATGGGTCGTTTCCAAGCAAAATCTAATCGGGTAGAAAGTGCAACCGATTCGTAAAATCTACCTAAATAAAAATCTGTACTTACAGTTATGTTATAAGCATTTAAATACGAATAATCGAGTCCTAAATAAACAGTATTTATTGGCCTAGAGCTAATATTTCCACCAATTTCTGCTCGCAAATTACGCTCTGGTTTTACGTCCAATTCAAAGTCGTACAAACTATCTGCATGTTTAACAATTCGCGGAAAAACAGTTCGAAAATTTGGATCAGAAACTAATAAATAATACCCTTGTTTAGCATTAAATAAACCGATTCGATTATAGTCTTGTTTTATTACACTTCTCAGGTAAACTTTCTGTCTATTATTTACACCTGTAAATCGTAAGGTGTTAAATATTAATGGATTTTTTCGATCTTTAAATGCTGTACGCATTTTCATCTTTTGAGCCATCGTTTGTTCTCTAGCTATTTTTGCTTTTATTTCGGGCATTTTTTTCATAGCCGCCTCATATCCTAATCTCATTAAGTACATGGGGTTTTTAAAATCAACCATACTATTATCAGACACATCCGGTTGAATGTAAATTCCATTTTCTTTTAGTTGAGCGCTATCCGATTTTGAAAGCAACAAGTAGTTAAATAATTTACTCAACACTTCATCATCAGATTTAAACGGATACTCTGTAAATGTTTTAGAAGATACGTTTACACCAATTAATACATCAGGGTTAAATTCTCGTTCCATAACGTCTACCGGAAAGTTATTATACAATCCTCCATCAAATACATATCTGCCGTTAATTCTTATTGGGCGATACACATAAGGCACGGTCATGGTTGCACGCATTGCTTCAGCTAAACTGCCATCATTTAGCGCAATTTGTTGTTGAGAGAAAACATCAGCAATCATACATCTATAGGGTATCATTAAACTGTCGAAATTCCAATTGCTATTAACGGTAGCTTGAGCTGTTAAATCCAAGAGAGCGAAATTTAGCGGTATATCATTTATCAAATTTGAGCGCAACTTTGCTTGAAACCCAGAATCGAGGCCCAAGCCCAATGAAATTATGGAAGCCGATATGGCTTTTCTTTGATAGTAATACGAAAAATCTGTTTTGAAATTTCCAGTCACCCATTCTTGGAAATCTTTACTTAGCACTATGTATTCCATCTCAGAAGGCGAATAGCCTGCGGCATACATGCCACCAACCAAGCCACCCATAGAAGTGCCAGTGATGTAATCTATAGGAACATTGTTTTCTTCGAGGGCTTTTAAAACGCCAATATGGGCAATTCCTTTGGCAGCGCCACCACTTAATACTAGCCCAACCTTTTGTGCTCGCAATGGCAAAGCATAAAGCATTAGAAGGATAAAGGCTGTGCTTACTATTTTCATGAATATTAGTGGTAGTATGATGTAACAAATATCGTGCTGAAAATATATATTCCTACTCTATTGATGTTATATTTGCATTAGAAAATAACTAAAATGATATCTAAATCACCATCTGAGTCGCAAACCATCATGAATGAATTGGTTTTGCCAAACGACACCAACACGTTAAATAATTTAATGGGAGGACGTTTGCTCCATTTAATGGATATAGCTGCGGCAATTACAGCTCAAAAGCATAGCAATAGAATCGTAGTAACTGCTTCTGTGGATAATGTTTCATTTAAAGAGCCCATTAAACTGGGTGATGTGGTTACAATTATTGCTAATATTACTCGATCTTTTAACTCCTCAATGGAAATTAGGTTAGAGGTTTGGGCTGAAAACATCCCATCAGGATCAAAATCAAAAAGCAATGAAGCATTTTATACATTTGTAGCGGTAGATCAAACTGGGCGACCAATACCGGTACCTTTGGTAAAACCATCTAACGAAGAAGAACAAAAATTATACGATGCCGCACTCCGTCGCCGCCAACTGCGATTAGTTTTAGCTGGAAAAATGAAACCAGACGATGCGAAAGAATTGAAGGCCTTGTTTGTATAAAGAATTAGATTATACCAATCATGCTTGTAATTAAAAGCCATGTTTCTTGGCTTCAGCTAAAATTGCTTGGCAAATATGTTGATTGCCAACAATAATTGAACGGCCGTGTACAAAATCTTTACCCCCATTAAAATCAATACATTGCCCACCCGCTTCTTCTACTAATATTGCACCGGCTGCAACATCCCAGGCATTTAAATTATATTCAAAATAACCATCGAACCTACCACAAGCAACATAAGCAAGATCTACAGCTGCACTGCCTAACCTGCGTAATCCATGCGTTTCTTTCATTAAAGCAGAAAATAAATTAATATAGTTTGGCAATAAATCGAAATTATAATAAGGGAAACCTGTAGCTAATAATGTATCGTTTAGGTTTTCTGTATGGGTACAACTAATTTTGTTTCCATTTAAAAATGCACCATCGTTTTTGCTTGCTCTAAACATTTCATCCTTATTAATTTCATACACTATACCCAACACAATTTTATGTTGGTACTCTAGGGCTATGCTGATGGCAAAAATAGGTAGGCCATGTACAAAATTAGTAGTCCCATCCAATGGGTCTATTATCCAAGTATATTC
>JBILKW010000240.1:0-2512 GCA_044376465.1 Sphingobacteriales bacterium
CCGGTTGTTAATAGTAGTTAGATTGGTAGCCATGGTTTTAACACCCGAACCACCAAGTTCTAAATTATGATAGGTGAGTCCTGCAATGTCTTGGTTTGTTCCAATCCATCTAACCGTGCTAGTGCCTGGATTAAATATAGTACCTGAACCAATGGCAGTACCCGAAATTGTTAAGGTGCTAGAATTACCTAATATAGTATGTGTACTTGTAAGATTTATATTGCCATTGATGGTATGACTTAAGTTTGCCCCTAAATCTAATGTGCCAGTAGAGACAGACATTTGTAAAAAACCTGTATTTACATTTCCAAGTAAAGTTGCGGTTCCACCAGTTTTTGAAAATTGAATTATACCTAAGCTGTTATTAAATCCATCTATGTTTTGGTTATTCCCTAATCTTATATTGAATGTACAGGTTCCACCGTTAAACGTTCCTGTATTTATAAAATCTGCAGCTACTCTAAGTAATGCATTATTGGCATTAAAAATATGTTGATTAATTAAGTTGCCATTAAAATTTATAACGGACGAGGTAGCGCTAAAAGTTCCAGCATTTGTGAAGATTCCATTTATGGTCATGGCGTTATTATTTGACGAATAACTAGCACCAGTTAAAACTTGAAATGGAACATTTGTATTTAATGTTTTGGCACTTATTTGTGTAATTGTACCTGTATTTGCAATGGTTATACCGGCAGTACCACTAAAACTAGCTGGCCATTCAACATCTGTTGATCTTGCAACCGAGGTATTGTATCGTATGCCTGAGCCAGCACCAAAAGTTGTAATTGTTGCACTTAGAGTTGCAGTACCTTCAATGCTTAAAATCCCATTTACCGTTGTGCTTGGCGTTACGGTTTTTATTCCGCTACCTGCAATAGTTAGATTGTGGTAAACCATGGCACGCATGGTTTGCGCCCCATTTGCATCATACACAACGGTGCTTGCACCGGTTCCTAAACTTAAAGAAAAACCACCAAGTGTTCCACCAAATTCAATAGTTCCGTTAGAAGTGATATTAATTTGGCAGCCTGTAGTTCCTGTTACGGTATTTCCATTTATATTTAATCTGCCACTTGTAATATTAATGATATTATTATTTCCAGCAGTGCTTGCATTCATGTTTAAAGAGGCGCACGATATTGTACCTGCATTTACATTTATGGTTGATGTGAAGCCAGAGTTAGGAACATTCATGGTTATGCCACCAGTTATATTTAATGTGTTTGTGTTCGCAACCGTAAGTGCATTGTTTGCATTAGCTATTTGCATGGTTAAGGTTGCGCATGTAAAATTTCCGTCAAGTGTAACCGTATTATTTGAGGAAATAACAACATCATCTAATGGTCCTACACCTCGAGAATTCCATCCAGCATTGGTAACTTGAAAAGCGGCATTTGCAACAAGAGTTAAACTTGTTGCGCTTTGAATCGATGCTACTACCCCAATAATTTGGTTAGATGTATTTAATAATTGATTACCAACGCTGATGTTAGTGGTAAAACTTGCAAGTGCACTTCCTGTTACGATTCTAGAGTTAGTACTTGCGACAATAGTTCCAGGTTTAGTAACAGTAATTTGCCAAGTGTTGGGGTTGCTCCAATTTCCATTCGAAATTGAATTAACTGTTGCAGCAAAATTGTAATTTATATTGCAAATAGTGCAGAACATATAGACACATAAAAGCAAGATTTTTTTATTTTTAATGACCATAAATCTATAACATTGGGTAAGTATGTAATCGTTGAGAGTGGTAGTGTTTACTCAAAACAGTACATGCATTTCGAATTCTGTGCCAAGTTGAATAAAATAGGGAAAGCCATTAAATTTTACTAAAAATGTAGGTATACTCTTTATATCGATGGAAATACAACTCCAGTACTAGGATATATATTCCATATTTGGGAAAAATATTTTATGCGGTAGGAATATCTATTTCTTAAAGTTGCTCAGGAGTTTCATATTGAAATTGAATTTGAATGTTCTTAAGATTTTTTTAGTACTACTGTTTTATTCTATAGCTCATGGCTAGCGTTCGGAGTAAATTTAAATTCTATATAAAGCATGAGTATAACAAAGAGTAAGTTGCTATTTTTTAGAAAACTTAATTATATTGTACTTTCCACTTTTTTGTATTCTTAATACATACGTCCCAGTAGGTAATTCTTCTATATTAATACTTGAAATGTTGGTATTGTATTCTAATGTACCACCGAACATTTTTCTTCCTAGTAAATCAAATACTTCATATTTGCATATTTCTTCATCTAAATTTTGATCAATATTTTGTATAAAAATTATACTCGAACTTGGATTTGGGTAGAGTATAAAATTAGCATGATAATTGTAATATGTTTTTGTATTTAACGAGCTACTAGTTTTATCAAATATAATTTTGAAACGAGAATTCCCGTAACTATTTGCATCATTTGTAATCATAAATTCATAGTAATTGATATCTCTAACATCAGTTATTGTTTTTGTATATAAGTCTAACAAATAAATCTTAATA
>JBILKW010000011.1:0-23479 GCA_044376465.1 Sphingobacteriales bacterium
GTAATCTTGCATATTATGAAATCTGATAGAAGTGGGTGGTTGTATATAAATTTGTGTATAAAAATCTTTAAAAATTACGATTTTAAAATGAAAGTTAACAAATAATTGAGTAATTATACAGCCACTTCATTCATCATTCAAACTATGGATTTTCAGATAAAAACATTAGAACAGTATCATAAAGTATACAAACAATCGGTTGATCTACCCGAAGAATTTTGGGCGAGTATTGCTTCGCAATTTTTGTGGAAGAAAAAATGGAACAACGTATTAAACTGGAATTTTAAAGAGCCCTATATCAAATGGTTTGATGGTGCAACCTTAAACATCACTGAAAATTGTTTAGATAGGCATTTGGCAGAGCGAGGAGACCAGCCTGCAATCATTTGGGAACCTAATGATCCGAATGAGCATCATCGAATTTTAACCTATAAGCAATTACACCATCAAGTTTCTATGTTTGCGAATGTGTTAAAACACAACGGTGTAAAGCGCGGCGATCGTATTTGTATTTACATGCCTATGGTTCCAGAATTAGCCATTGCGGTGCTTGCATGTGCTCGTTTAGGTGCCATACACTCTGTAGTGTTTGGAGGCTTTTCTGCTCAAAGTATTGCCGATAGAATTAAAGATGCAAAATGCTCACACGTAATTACTGCCGATGGTTCGTTCCGTGGGAATAAAGACATCCCACTAAAATCTGTGATCGACGATGCCTTAATGCAATGTGACTCGGTAAAAAAAGTAATTGTACTTACTCGTAATCGTATGCCAGTATCCATGATAAAAGGAAGAGATGTTTGGTGGGAAGATGAAATGAAAAAAATGGAAACCTTACACGAGTATGATTGCCCTGCAGAAGAAATGAATGCAGAAGACGAACTATTTATTTTATATACTTCTGGTTCTACTGGTAAACCTAAAGGAGTAGTGCATACTTGTGCTGGTTACATGGTATATGCTGGTTATACATTCAGTAATGTTTTTCAATATAAACCTAAAGAAATTTATTTTTGTACAGCAGATATAGGATGGATTACAGGTCACTCGTACATTGTATACGGTCCATTATCTCAAGGTGCTACAACCTTAATGTTTGAAGGTGTTCCTACCTATCCAGATGCGGGCAGATTATGGGAAATAGTGGAGAAATTCAAGGTAAATATTTTATACACTGCACCCACTGCAATTAGATCTTTAATGCAATCGGGGGTAGAATTTGTGAATGGAAAAAATTTGGATTCATTAAGAGTTTTAGGTTCCGTTGGCGAACCCATTAATGAAGAAGCTTGGCATTGGTTTAATGAACATATTGGTAAAAAAAGATGCCCTATTGTGGATACTTGGTGGCAAACAGAAACCGGTGGAATCATGATTTCACCGATAGCGAATGTTACAGCTCTAAAGCCTGCACACGCTACCTTTCCCTTGCCTGGCATACAACCAATTTTAGTAGATGAAAATGGAGTAGAAATTAAGGGGAACGGTGTAAACGGAAATTTATGCATTAAGTTTCCTTGGCCCGGAATGATTCGCACGACCTACGGCGACCACGAGCGTTGCCGCGCAAATTATTTTGCAAGCTATGAGAATTTATATTTTACGGGTGATGGTTGTTTAAGAGACGAAGATGGAAATTATAGAATTACAGGCAGAGTGGATGATGTGATAAATGTATCTGGCCATAGAATTGGTACTGCTGAAGTAGAGAATGCCATTAACGCGCATACAGGAGTAATAGAGTCGGCTGTGGTTGGTTACCCGCATGATATTAAAGGACAAGGCATTTATGCATTTGTAATTTGTGAAGAAGATACCCATGAAGAAGATTTACGTAGGAAAGACATAGGAATGACCGTTGCTCGAATCATTGGAGCGATTGCAAAACCTGATAAGATACAATTTGTAAAAGGCTTGCCTAAAACTCGTTCGGGTAAAATTATGCGTAGAATTCTGAGAAAAATTGCAGAAGGTGAAGTAGAAAACTTAGGTGATATTTCAACTTTACTAGAGCCAGGTGTAGTAGAAGATATTAAAAACGCACGTATTTAAGTGTTTTTTAGAATAAGGATGAACTTATTTTTCATATTTTCGCATCAATGAAAAATGAAAGACCAACCATCCTTGTTATTAACGACGATGGCATTACCGCTAAAGGAATACAAACCTTAGCATATTTAATGAAAGAATTGGGTGATGTAGTAATTGTAGCACCCGACAGTCCTCAATCTGCCATGGGGCACGCGATTACCATCGCAAAACCTTTGCGTTTGGAAGAAGTAGATTTGTACGATGGCATTCGTTCTTTCCAATGCTCTGGAACTCCAGTAGATTGTGTGAAGTTAGCCGTAAATCAAGTATTACATAAAAAACCAGACTTATTGGTTTCTGGTATAAACCATGGTTCTAATTCGTCTATTAACGTAATATATTCGGGCACTATGTCTGCCGCTATGGAAGGTGCAATTGAAGGCATTCCTTCTATCGGTTTTTCATATTGCGATTTTTCTGCAAATGCGGATTTTCATTCTACGCAGAAATTTGTATTAGCCATTGCCAAGCAAGTATTAAAAAACGGTTTGCCTAAAGGCTCTTTACTAAATGTAAATTTCCCGTTCGTTACACAAGCTTCAGAAATAAAGGGCATTCGTATTTGCCGACAAGCGGTTGCGAAATGGGAAGAGAAATTCGACGAACGATTAGACCCGCATAAACGTAAATATTTTTGGCTAACAGGTGAGTTTGCCTTAAATGATAACGGCGAAGATACAGATGAGTGGGCATTAAATAATAAATACGTTTCCGTGGTGCCAGTGCAATTTGATTTTACTGCTTACCATGCAATACCTGTGTTAAATAATTGGAATTTTGATGAATAAGATAAAAGACAAATTTTATTTGGGGATGCTCTATGGTACTGCCCTGCCTTTGTTGAGTTATATATTTGGCGACATGTTGCAGAAAGAATTTGAACAAAGCATTCGCCCAAATTTTTTCTATATACTTTGTATCGGTATAAACGTACTAATTTTTCGCTTCGCGATAAAAGCAGAGAAAGATAATTTAGCAAGAGGAATTTTAATGAGCACATTTATTTATGCATTGTTATTTGCAATTTTTGTAATCAGAAAATGAGGTACTACATCATCGCTGGCGAAGCATCTGGAGATTTACACGGGTCTAATTTAATGAAGGGAATTTTGAAGAACGACCCTGAGGCTGAGTTCAGAATTTTTGGTGGAGATGGAATGGCCTCAAATCCTAACACTACTATAGTTAAACACATCAACGAAATGTCGTTTATGGGTTTTGTTGAAGTGTTAAAAAATTTAAGCACCATCAACAAAAATATGAAAGAATGTAAACTAGATTTACAGACTTACATGCCAGATGTATTGATTTTAATAGACTTCCCAGGATTTAATTTACGCATTGCAAAATTCGCAAAAAGTATAGGAATAAAAACTGCTTATTATATTTCGCCGAAAGTATGGGCATGGAATAAAAAACGTGTATTCGAAATAAAAAAATACATCGATAAATTATATACTATTTTACCTTTTGAAACAGATTTCTTTAAACAATATGATTACGAAGTAGAATACGTTGGAAACCCTTTAAAAGATGCTATTTCTACTTATACATTCGATAAGAATTTTAAGCAAAATAATAATTTATCTAACAAGCCAATTTTAGCAATTCTACCCGGTAGTAGAAAAATGGAACTCGATAAAATTTTACCATCGATGTTAGCAGCTGCTAAAAACTTTATTAGCGACTATCAGATAGTAATTGCAGGAGCTTCTAATTTACCAAGCGCGTATTATACTAATTTTGATATTGGAAATAATAAGATCATTTTCGCTAAAACCTATGATATACTAGCAAATGCAGAGATGGCAATGGTTACCTCCGGTACTGCAACCTTAGAAACGGCACTGTTCAAAGTACCACAAGTAGTATGTTACAGGGCTAATGGTATTTCTGTTTTTATTGCTCGGATGTTAGTAGATATTAAATTTATTTCATTAGTAAATTTAATTATGGATGATAAAATTGTTGCTGAATTAATTCAAGAAGAATGTACGCCAGAAAACATAAAATCAGAATTAAATGCAATAAAAATAAATTCTGAAGGCCGAGAAAGAATGCTCAAAAAATACGATGAACTGTTGGAAAGAGTAGGAGAGGCTGGGGCTTCCGAGCGTGCAGCAAAATCAATTGTAGAATTTATTAAGCTAAATTAATGAAGATATTAAAGGGGCTTTTTTTTCTGGTATGCTGTTTCTCCTTAAATGTATATTCAAAAAATGTACATGTAAAAGTGCTCAGTCAATACAATGCCAAAAAAGTAATACTTAACGCTTTCTCTGATAACTATTCCATTGCACTAGCCGACGATAGGATTCTGAAAATTAGCGAAGGCGACATTATTGTAATAAATGCAATTGGTAACAGTTGTTCGATTAGTAAAAATGGAGATTTGTTAGGTTCTTATGCTAGTATAGACCTTAGTTCATTAGCTTCTCATCCATACTTTAAAATGCAAATGATTTTGCCAAGCATGAAAACTACTTTTTACCAAGATAACATGAGGTTTACAAGTAATGATAGTAAGTTAAGCATCATTAACGATGTGGAGCTCAATCATTACGTGGCAGGAGTTATAGAATCCGAAATTGGTAATGTAAAAAACGACGAACTTTTAAAAGTACAAGCTGTAATTTCTAGAACTTATGCCTTAAAACATATTGATAGACATAAGGCTGAAGGCTTTGAGCTTTGCGACCAAGTGCATTGTCAAGTGTACCACGGGAAAGCACGTTTTAATAGCATGATTTTACCTGCAGTAGATTCAACACATTACGAAGTAATTCAGGATGAAAATGGAGATTTAATAGAAGCGGTATTTCATGCAAATTGTGGCGGACAAACAGTAAATTCTGAAGATGTTTGGTCTAAGAAACGAAGCTATTTAAGATCTGTTGTAGATACTTTTTGTACAACAGAAAAACAAGCACACTGGGTGAAAGAAATTGACAAGCAAAAATGGTTGAATTTTATTAGTATGAAATCTGGAAAAGCTACTAGTAATCCCTGCGAATTTTCGAATGAATTCAGATTGATAAAAATTCCATGTGCCGATGTTTTCACAGAAGATATGCGCGATGAATTTAGGCTACGTTCTACTTTTTTTAGTGTGAGAGAAACTCAAGATAAAGTCATTTTAAACGGTAGAGGCTTTGGTCATGGGGTAGGAATGTGCCAAGAAGGATCTATAAAACAAGCTAAATTAGGGATTGATTATAAAGCAATAATTATGTTTTATTATACTACTATTCAAATAGTTAACATAGCTATTTGATTCATTAGTATTTTTTCATAGATGCTATTTCTTTGAATTCATGGCTTAAAAATATATATTGGTCTGATATTTTATGATGTTTGCTTCAGCATATCTCAAAAATTAATTTTAACATGCAGCAAGAATTAAAGGAATTTTTCATATCCAGAAATCAACACATCCCCCTGAGAGTGTTATGCGTTGACGATGATAAGATTATTCAATTTACCACACAGCGAGCATTTGTAATTTGTGGCTTTGTAACCGATATGGCCTATGATGGATTGCAAGCAATTGATCTTGTACGCCACTCATTCCTAAAATACGATTTTATTCTAATGGATATACACATGCCAAACATGGATGGTATTGAAGCTGCCAAAATAATTCGTTCAATACGTAATTATGAGAATGTTCCAATTTTCGCACTAACGGGCGACATGACGATGGAAGCTAAGTTGAAAGTAGTATCTTCCGGAATGAACGATTATTTTCCTAAACCTGTAGACATGGATGTGGTATTGGAGACGATGAAAAATTATATTTAATAACTTGAATAATTCCTTCGTTTACTTTGATGTTCATACGCATAAAAAATATATAGACTCTGATGTAGAGTTTGTAAGAAATGCATTTCATCATTTATCAATTCTACAACTCAATTCAATTCACTATCATTTTTCAATAGGAATTCATCCTTGGGATGTAATGGCCAACAATGACGCTAGTTTAAATCGAATTAAGATTTCAGCTACACATCCTCGGTGCATAGCTATAGGTGAATGTGGCTTAGATTATCATATTAAGATCGATAGAGATATTCAGAAAAATATTTTTATAGAACAAGTTAAAATTGCAGAGCAACTTTCGAAACCATTGATAATACATTGCGTACGGGCCTATCATGACTTATCATCCATTTTAAATGATACCAAAGTTCCCATAATTTTACATCAATATACTGGTAATGTTTTTATAACAGAAAGATTATTAAAAATTTCGAATATTTATTTTTCTTTTGGTAAACAATTATTTTCCCCCAATTTTAATTTTGAATCATTTCAGTTAATTCCCATCAATCGAATTTTATTTGAAACAGATAATTCAAGTAAACATATAGAAGATGTATATGAAAAAGCGGCTTTGCTTTTCGATTTGGATTTTGAAAAATTGATTCTTCAGGTTAGGTCAACTTATCAAACAATTTTTTCGAATCAATAAATTCTTTAATTTTTATATTTTTGATGAAAATTAAAGTAAAATGGCAGTTCCAGCTTGGTTATCGCGTACAGATGTTTTGATGGGTGAAAACAGCATTCACAAACTACAACAATCAAATGTGTTGGTGGTTGGCTTGGGTGGTGTTGGCGGCATTTGTGCAGAAATGATTGCCCGTTCGGGTGTTGGTAAAATGACGATTGTAGATGCCGATGTGGTAGAAGCCTCTAACAGAAACAGACAAATTCCGGCATTAATTTCTACAGACGGCTTGTTAAAAGCGGACGTGATGGCAGCCAGAATTAAAGATATTAATCCGGATATTAATTTAACGGTTTTGCCTGAATTTATTAAAGATAGACGAACCATAGATATTTTATCCGCACAAAAATATGATTATGCGGTTGACTGTATAGACACGCTTTCTCCAAAAGTTTTTTTCTTAAAAGCCTGCATCGATTTAAAAATACCCATTATCAGTTCTATGGGAGCAGGGGGGAAATTCGACCCCACAAAAATAGAAGTCATAGACATTTCAGAAACATACCAATGTAATTTAGCGCGTTATGTTCGAAAACGACTATATAGATTAGGGATACGCAAAGGCATTAAAGTGGTATTCTCCCCAGAAGCTGCTGATCAAACCAGAATTTTTGAGAGCCCGAAGGCCTTTCCGAAGAAATCTGTAATTGGTACCATTTCTTACATGCCCGCCGCATTTGGCATTACATGTGCAAGCGTTGTAGTGAGAGATCTTGTAAATCAGTAGCTTAATTAATAAAAACCTGTTGATATCTTTTGTATTGAAAAAATGCTATAATTTTTAGCTTTGCAGAGTTAGTGTGCTAATATGCTAGTGTGCTAGTGTGCTAGTGTGCTAGTGTGCTCATAAGGCAAGGAGTGCTAATAACTAAATAACCAATAAATAATAACAAATAACAAATAACCATTAATTAACAATTAACAATTGACAATTAACAATTAAATATGGCTGATTATAATGAAGATGATATAAAGTCCCTTGATTGGAAAGAGCACATTCGCTTACGCCCTGGGATGTATATTGGTAAATTAGGCGATGGATCGGCACATGATGATGGAATTTATATTTTGTTAAAAGAAATTATAGATAATTCAATAGATGAGTTTGTAATGGGTGTTGGCAAATCTGTTGAATTAACCATAACAGATCATAAAGTAATTGTGCGAGATTTTGGTAGAGGAATTCCATTGGGTAAAGTAATTGATTGTGTTTCTAAAATTAATACTGGTGGAAAGTACGATTCTAAAGCCTTTCAAAAATCAGTAGGTTTAAATGGAGTGGGTACCAAAGCGGTAAATGCCTTATCAAGTTATTTCAAAGTGCAATCTTACCGCGATGGTAAAACTAAAACAGCAGAGTTTGAACGTGGTGTGTTATTAAAGGATCATAAAGAAGAAAGCACTACTCAGCGTAATGGTACTTCTATTACGTTTAATCCTGATGATTCTATCTTCCGCCATTACCGCTACATTCCAGAATTCATACATAACATGATTTGGAATTATGCCTATTTAAATGCGGGCTTAACAATTCTTTTTAACGGAGAAAAATTTGCATCACAACGAGGTTTGTATGATTTATTAGATCGTAAAACTGATGATACCATTCGTTACCCAATTATTCATTTAAAAGGGGATGATATTGAAATTGCAATGACTCACAATAATCAATATGGTGAGGAATATTATTCATTTGTAAACGGACAAAATACTACACAAGGAGGTACACACCAAGCCGCATTTAGAGAGGCCGTGGTGAAAACAGTACGTGAGTTTTTTAAAAAAGAATTTGATGCTACTGATGTGAGAGCTTCAATTGTTGCGGCCATCAGCATTCGTATACAAGAGCCTGTTTTCGAATCGCAAACTAAAACAAAGTTAGGTTCTATAAACGCAGCACCCGAAGGGCCATCTATCAGAAATTGGATTAACGATTTTGTAAAAAACGAATTAGACAATTATTTACATAAACATCCTGATGCTGCAGATGCCATGCTTAAACGCATTATGCAATCAGAACGCGAGCGTAAAGAAATTGCAGGCATTAAAAAACTTGCCAATGAGCGTGCCAAAAAAGCAGCACTGCACAATAAAAAATTACGCGATTGTAAAGTTCATTTGGATGATGATAAACATGAGCGCAGGTATGAAACCACTTTGTTTATTACCGAAGGGGATTCTGCAAGCGGATCTATTACTAAATCTCGTGAAGTAGAAACCCAAGGGGTGTTTAGCTTAAAAGGAAAGCCTTTAAATTGCTTTGGCTTAACCAAAAAAGTAGTGTATGAAAACGAAGAGTTTAACTTGCTTCAGCACGCCTTAAACATTGAAGATGGTATTGAAAATTTACGTTATAATAATATTGTAATTGCTACCGATGCCGATGTGGATGGTATGCATATTCGGTTATTAATGATGACTTTTTTCTTACAATTTTTTCCAGATATTGTAAAGGCTGGTCATGTATATATTTTACAAACCCCATTGTTTAGAGTAAGAAATAAAAAAGAAACTATTTATTGTTATTCTGAAGAAGAGAAAAAAAATGCCCTAGAAAAACTTGGTCAACGTTCGGAAATAACCAGATTTAAAGGACTTGGAGAAATATCTCCAGAAGAGTTTGGTTTATTTATTGGAAAAGATATTCGCTTAGATCCGGTAATTATTTCGAAAGAAAGTAAGATGTTACAAATGCTGGATTACTTTATGGGAAAAAATACACCTGCACGTCAAGAGTTCATCGTTAAGAATTTGAAAGTAGAGAAAGACATTATAGAGTCGAATGAAGAGGTTGGGGCATTAGATTAAATGTGTAAATGCGTAAATGTGCAAATGCGTAAATATGCAAATGTGCAAATTAACAATTAACAATTGACAATTAACAATTATTAAAGTTGGCAAAGAAAGAGAAAATAGAATACAAACCGCAAGATGAGCGTGAACATTTAAATCGTTCGGAAGAAGAGGGATTAAATCATAACGTTATTCCGATAAATGGTTTATACGAGAATTGGTTTTTGGAATATGCATCTTATGTAATTTTAGATCGTGCAGTTCCAAATATTTACGATGGCTTAAAGCCTGTGCAGCGACGTATTTTGCATTCATTAAAAGAGATGGATGATGGTAGGTATAACAAGGCTGCTAACGTAATTGGTAACACCATGAAGTATCACCCACACGGTGATGCATCTATTGGCGACGCAATGGTACAGATTGGGCAGAAAAATTTATTAATTGATTGCCAAGGAAACTGGGGCGACCCAATAACAGGTGATAGTGCAGCCGCTCCTCGTTATATTGAAGCTCGTTTATCTAAGTTTGCTTTAGAAGTAGTATTTAATCCGCAAACTACCAACTGGCAATTATCTTACGACGGTAGAAATAAAGAACCCATTATTTTACCTGTTAAGTTTCCATTGTTGTTAGCTCAAGGGGCTGATGGAATTGCAGTAGGCTTGGCGACTAAAATTTTGCCACATAATTTTAATGAGTTAATAGAAGCATCCATAGAAATTTTAAAAGGCACACGACCAAATATTTTACCGGATTTTATAACAGGAGGTTTCGCAGATTTTACGAATTACAACGAAGGGCAAAGAGGGGGAAGAGTAAGAGTACGTGCTAAAATTGTAGAGCGCGATAAAAAAACGCTAGCCATTACAGAGGTTCCTTTTTCTACCACTACTGGTGGCTTAATTGATAGTATTATCGCGGCCAATGATAAGGGCAAAATTAAGATCAAAAAAATTGAAGATAATACCGCTAGAGATGTTGAAATTATTATTCATTTAGCGCCAGGCATTTCTCCAGATGTAACCATCGATGCGTTATATGCATTTACAGATTGTGAAGTTTCTGTATCACCTAATACATGTGTGATAAAAAATGATAAGCCTTATTTTATGAGTGTAAACGATATACTTGTAGAAAGCACTCAAAATACAAAGAGCTTATTAAAACAAGAATTACAAATACGCTTAGATGAGTTAAATGAAAAATGGCATTTCTCATCACTCGAAAAAATATTTATTGAAAATAGAATTTACCGCGACATTGAAGAGTGTGAAACGTTTGAAGATGTTATAAAAACCATCGACAAAGGATTAAACCCATACAAATCAATACTTTTAAGAGAAGTAACGGAAGAAGATATTATCGCATTAACTGAAATTAGAATTAAGCGTATTTCTAAATTCGACGGGTTTAAAGCTGATGAATTATTAAAAAATATTGAGAAGGAAATTAAAGAAGTAAAACATAATTTAAAACACATTACTGATTATGCCATACTTTACTTCGAACGATTGAAAGAAAAATTTGGGAAAGGAAGAGAGCGTAAAACAGAGATCAAATTATTTGATAAAGTGCAAGCTTCACAAGTAGCCTTAGCAAATCAGAAATTATATGTAAACAGAGCTGATGGTTTTGTAGGCTTAGGCTTGAAGAAAGATGAATACGTAGGCGATTGCTCGGATATTGATGATATTATTGTGTTTTGTGAAGATGGAAAGTTTAAAGTAATTAAAGTTGCTGATAAAACTTTTGTGGGCAAAGACATTATACACGTTGCTGTATTTAAGAAAAACGACGATCGATCGGTGTATCACATGATCTACAAAGATGGTGCAAGTGGAAAATCGTTTGTTAAAAGATTTTCTGTAGGTGGTATTACACGTGATAAAGAGTATGATTTAACACAAGGCAGTAAAGGCTCAACTGTATTATACTTCACGGCAAACCCCAATGGAGAATCAGAAGTAGTTACTGTGAATTTAAAACCAATGTCGAAAATTAGAAAGTTAAGCATCGATATTGATTTTGCTGAACTAGCTATTAAAGGAAGAAGTTCTATCGGTAATATTGTAACTAAATTCCCCGTAAAAAAAGTAGTGCAAAAAAGCAAAGGCGTTTCTACCCTCGGAGGAAGAGCCATTTGGTTTGATGATACTGTTCGCAGGATAAACACCGATTCAAGAGGTAGGTATTTAGGCAGCTTCCAAGGTGATGACAAGATTTTGGTGGTATATCAAGACGGAACGTATGAACTTACTAATTTCGATTTATCAAATCATTATGATGACAAATATTTTGTATTAGAAAAATTTGATACAGAGCGAGTAGTAAACGTATTGCATTTAGATGGATCAACTAAATCAACTTATGTAAAAAGATTTTTAGTAGAAAATACTTCCATCAATAAAAAGTTTAGTTTTATACAAGAAGCTCCTGGTTCTAAATGTTGGTTTGCTAGTACGCTCATAGAGCCAATGGTGAAAGTTAGTTTTACGAAAGATGGTAAAACTCAGCCTGCGGATTTAGAACTGAATGTTGCGGCCTTTATAGAGGTGAAGGGGATGAAAGCAATTGGTAATAAAATAGGCAAATTCAATGTAAAGGAAGTTGTAGACATTTCAGAAACACAAAACATAGATGAGTTTGACGAAGACGACATGGAAGCCGTACAAAAAGCATTGGAAGACATTAAAGCAAAGAAAAGTGGAGCGGTAGATGCAACTAAAATTAAAGCCAAAGATAAAATAGAATTTATTATTACTAATCCCGACAATGTTGATATGAATGGTGAGGGTCAAACAAAATTATTCTAAAAAATTATTCTAAAAAATATTTTATTCCTGATGGTTTATGTTAAAATGATATCATAAATAATTTTTATGATTTATATTATAATTATAAATAAAATTTAATGGTATAGAATCCTCAAATTTGTATTTATAAAAAATAATATAAATATGAAAATATCACAAATCATCACCATTACACTTTCTAGTTTAGTATTGTCGAGCTGCGCAATAGTTAGGCCTGGAGAAGTAGGAGTTAAACAAAAACTTGGTAAACTTTCAGATAAAAGTCACAGCCAAGGGCCTGTATGGTTCAACCCATTTACCACTAAAGTTATTAAAACTAATGTGCAAATAAATGACATAGAGCTGTCTCTTAGCTTGCCAAGTAAAGAGGGATTAAGCGTTGTTGCACAAATTTCAATTTTATACAGAATTGATCAAAACAGTGTGCCAAAAGTTATTAGAAGCATCGGTCTTGGATATGAAAATATTATTTCTAATGTATTTAGGTCGGCATCTGCAGATGTTTGCTCAAAATATTTTGCTAAAGACATGCATTCTGGTATGAGAGCTGAAATAGAAAATGCCATAAAAAATAAAATGGGAGAAACATTACTTCCACAAGGCATTTATGTGGAAGCAGTGTTAATGAAAAGCATACAATTACCTGCAGGCTTAGCCAGTTCAATTGAACAGAAATTAAGAGCTGAACAAGACGCAATGCGTATGGTATTTATTCTTCAACAAGAAAAGTTAGAGGCTGAACGTAAAATTATTGAAGCTACCGGAACAAAAGATGCACAAAAAATTCTATCGGAAGGCTTAACAGACCAAATCATAAAAATTAGAAGTATAGAGGCATTTATAGAATTGGCTAAATCAACAAACAGTAAGGTAATAATTACTGATGGGAAGGTCCCTTACTTAGTAGAATAATTACTTAATAAAATTTACTTACACCATAAATCTCACATTATGATTCTCAAGAAAAAATTTATTTTAGGAACACTCGTATGTTCTAGTATGCTTATTGCATGCGATCAAGTAACAAAATTAGTGACCGATGAAACATCCTCGCTCGTTACAAATACAAGTGAAGATGTAAAAAAAGTAATTCAAGATTTAGGTTTGCAATATGTAGAAGAAGGTGCGCAAACAGTAATTACATATGATGAAGTTAATGCTGCACAACAAGCATGGTGTGATGCATTAGTTAAAATTGGGAGAATAAAAGAAGAAGGAGGGGATTATAAGAGCTTTGCTTCACAAGTGCTTTCCGAAGCATATAACTATGATAGCGGTAAGGTTTTCTTTAAGCCAACATTAGCTTTCGGAGATCAAACGTTTAGGAATGATAAAAAGGGAGCATTGGCTTACTTTGTTGGAGGAGATCCCGATTTTCCAAACGATAAAGGTTTTGCTTTAACACCATGGATAAAAGCTCGGTATGATAACGCTGGACAAAAAAATGAAGGAATTCAAATTTACGGTTCAATTGCTATTACAATGGGAAATGTTTGGGTTACAGGGAAAGATGGGAAGGAAGTAATGGTAGATAAAACCTGGGTTTTTAAAAAAGGTAAAGATGGAAAACTGAGAATTATTGTTCATAAATCTGCGCTGCCATTCAGCCCATCAAAATAATAAACATAAAGGATTAAGCTAAAACCTTAATCCTTTTTTTATTTTTGGAGAATATGAAAAACAAATTTTTACTTACAATCATTGTTATTATTTTTCCACTTTTTTCAATTTCTCAGCATTCCAGAATTAATGATAAAAATACAATTGGTTGGTATAATTTTTTCGGCACCTACAAACTATCAAACAAAATTGGTTTGCATACAGAATACCAATGGCGAAGAAATAACGTAATTACAGAATGGCAGCAAAGTCTTTTAAGGCTTGGTGTAAATTATCATCTAAATCCAAGGATTTTACTTAGAGTTGGATATGCTTGGATTGAAACTTTTCCATACGGTGAGTATTCAATAAATAGCATGAATAGAGATTTTACCGAGCATAGAATTTTTCAAATGGTACAAGTTTCACACAAGGAATCTAGGATCGATTTTTCACATCGATTTATGCTCGAACAACGATTTATAGGAAGCTACAGTACTGCCACTATTACCAATGAAGATGAATTTAAGCTATTAAATAGAATGAGGTACATGTTCAGATTACAAGTACCCTTAAAAGCTAAAGAGGAGAATGATAAAACACCTTATGCCGCGTTTTATAATGAAGTATTTATAGGCTTTGGTGAAAATGTGAATGCAAATGTTTTTGATCAGAATAGAATAGCATTATTGCTAGGTTATCAATTTAATCAACATATAAGAATTGAGGGCGGGTATTTGAATCAGATTGTGCAATTTGGCCGATTAATAAATTCGCAAAATATTTTTCAATATAACAATGGCATAATTATAAATGCCCATGTAAATATCAACTAAATACTCGCCATGTAATAATAAATTGGCATGCCAATGGTGATGTTTATGGGGAAACTTATTGCTAATGCCATGGGGAGATATAGCCCAGGGTTTGCATTTGGAGCAGCAATTTTCATAGCAGCAGGCACCGCAATATACGAGGCACTAGCTGCTAAAATACCAAACATAAATCGATTGGAAATATCATCTGTTACGCTAGAACTAAGTGAAGTAAATAGAATTCCGTTAAAAAGAGGTACTACTATTGCAAATGCAATGGGAAACCATCCACTGTTCATAAACGAACTTAGTTTCTTGCCACTAGTAATACCCATGTCGAGTAAAAATACTGCCAAAAAACCCTTAAAAATATCGTTTGTAAATGGCTTAATTCCCTCGGCTTGCTTAGCATTTGCAAAATATCCGATTAACAAACTTCCTACAATTAATAGAACACTACCATTTGTAAATGAATGTTTGATGGCAGTACGTTTGCTATATAGGTTTTGCTGATTTTTGTTGTAAATTGAAATTAATAACAGTCCTGCAATAATTGCCGGCGATTCCATTAAAGCCATAATGGCAACCATATGGCCACTCATTTGTAATTGCATGCTTTCTAAATAACTAACAGCCGTAACAAATGTTACCGCACTTACAGAACCATATGATGCTGCTATAGCACCTGCATCGTCATTTCCTAACTTCAATCGAAGTATATAATAGGTATAAATTGGAATTAATAGAGATATGCAAATTCCAAATAGTATGGAGAGGAGTATTTCTTGGTTAAACACTTCGTGAGAGAGTTCCTGACCGCCCTTAAAACCGATCGATAACAATAAATACAACGATATGAACTTAGATGTATTAGGTGGAATTTCTAAATCGCTTTTAATTAATACTGCAATTATTCCAAGAACGAAAAATAATAGTGCAGGGTTGCTAAGGTTATCAATTAATAAGCTGTAATTCACTTTATTTTTTTGATGTTAATCGTAGACTGTATGCTTAATTCGGAACCAGACTCTAGTGTAGATAGCAATTCTTTTAGCTGTTCTATTGATTTTCTTAAGTCTTCTATTCGCTCAATTGAATGTATGCCTGGCTTAGTATTACGTTCTTGAGCACTAAAGATCTTAGATTGATGAAAGTTAACTTTATATTCAATTAGTTTTATCAACAGTTCGCGAGCCTCATCAACATTAAAATCTCCATCAATAAGTTTAATTTCCATATTTAGGTGCCATATATTATTGCACAATATTCTATATTTTGTATTATATATTTTTATTTATATTTGTTATATAATACATAAAAATAATTTATATAACAATTGACTATTTTACTATGCACTATACATTACATCAACTTCAAATTTTTTTAGTTGTTTCTAAAACAAAAAGCATTACAAAAGCCGCTGAAGAATTATTTCTCACGCAACCTGCTGTTTCCATACAGTTAAAGAACTTCCAAGATCAGTTTGAGATTCCTTTAACAGAAGTGGTGGGTCGACAGTTGTACATCACAGATTTTGGTAAAGAAATTGCAACTGCTGCAGAAAAAATATTAAATGAAGTGCATGCGATAAATTTCAAGATCCATGCATTTAATGGTAAATTATCGGGAAGATTAAAGATTTCAATTGTGTCAACAGGTAAGTATATTATGCCTTATTTTTTAACTGGGTTCATGAAAGCCAATCCAGATGTAGAATTACAGATGGACGTAACTAATAAACAAAAAGTTATAAATAGTTTAGAGAATAATGAGGTCGATTTTTCATTAGTTTCAGTTTTGCCAGAAAAATTACAAATAGAAAAAATCGAGTTAGTACAGAATAAATTATATTTAGTTGGGAATAAAGAAACAGCTTTTCCAAATGCCATTTATGATAAAACTATTTTTGATTCGGTTCCATTGATATACAGAGAGCTAGGTTCTGGTACCCGACAAACCATGGAAAAGTTTATTGAAAAAAATAAAATTACCGCAAGAAAAAAAATGGAATTAACCACGAATGAAGCTGTAAAGCAAGCCGTAATAGCAGGTCTTGGATATTCTATTATGCCAATTATTGGGATTAAGGATGAACTAAAAAACAATCAATTACAAATAATCCCAGTTAAAAATTTCCCAATAAATTCTCATTGGCATTTAATTTGGCTTAAGGGCAAAAAGCTGTCGCCTATAGCCGAAGCTTATCTTAATTATATTAAAAAAGAAAAGTCGATTGTAATTGCTAAATATTTCGCTTAACGATTACATTTTTCACATTTAGTCTACAAATATTGCTAGCCCTCAACAAAAATAAATTATGATTGTTAGTAAATCTGAAATTAAGTTATTTATATACTCGTATGTTGATATTTTAACCATTCTATATTAACATATTATCAATAAATTCTTATTTTTGTAACATTGTAGAATAAAACCCCATAAAATTTGGACTTATTTAATAAACTTTCGAATCGTGGGCCATTAGGTCAACATCAGAAGATGGCACACGGATATTTTACTTTTCCAAAATTGGAAGGTGAAATCAGTAATCGCATGGTATTTCGCGGAAAAGAGCATTTAATATGGAGTTTAAACAATTATTTAGGTTTAGCTAACCATCCTGAAGTTCGTAAAGCAGACGCTGATGCAGCAATACAATACGGATTAGCATTGCCAATGGGTGCTCGTATGATGTCTGGTAATTCAAATAATCATGAGCAGTTGGAAAAAAATTTAGCTGAATTTGTGAAACGTGAAGATGCGTTTTTATTAAATTTTGGTTATCAAGGCATGGTGTCAATTATTGATACACTTGTTAACCGTCATGATGTTATTGTTTATGATGCGGAATCGCATGCATGTATAATTGACGGTGTTCGTTTGCACCAGGGCAAGCGTTATGTTTATACACATAACGATATGGAAAGCTTAGAGAAACAATTACAACGTGCAACCAAATTGATAGAAGGAACAGATGGAGGGATTTTAGTAATTACAGAAGGTGTATTCGGAATGTCGGGCGCACAGGGTAATTTAAAAGGGGTTGTTGAATTAAAGAAGAAGTATGATTTCCGATTATTAGTAGATGATGCACATGGTTTTGGAACAATGGGCCCTACAGGTGCAGGAACAGATGAATTACAAGGTGTTCAGGATGGTGTAGATGTTTACTTCGGTACTTTTGCAAAATCAATGGCTGGAATAGGAGCTTTTGTTGCAGCAACAGAAGATGTAACTAATTTCTTAAGATATAATATGCGTTCGCAAACCTTTGCGAAATCTTTACCAATGCCAATGGTAGTTGGACTGTTAAAAAGACTAGAATTATTAAGAAATAATCCAGCATTGAAGGATAATTTATGGAAAATTGTCCATGCCCTTCAGTCCGGATTGAGAGAAAGAGGCTTCAATATTGGCATCACTAGCTCCCCGGTTACCCCTGTATTTTTGTCGGGCACCCTTACAGAAGCGACCAATATAGTTATGGATTTACGTGAAAATTACAGCATATTTTGTTCAATTGTAACCTATCCAGTTGTACCTAAAGGGGTGATAATGTTGAGGTTAATACCTTCAGCCGTACATACTTTAACGGATGTTGAAGAAACCCTAAACGCTTATTCTGAGGTAGCCGAGAAATTAAAATCTGGCTATTATGAGAGTAAATCGCCGGTAGAAATGAATGCTTAAAAATAAATTCAATTAGGTATTGATAAGCTCAAAAATTCATTTTACATTAGTAAAACAAACAAACATTGTAAAACCAAATCGTAAAAGGAGTTTCCAAAAATGAAAAAATTCAACGAATTCAAAACCATGCTCGCTGATCTAGAAGCGGATGCTGACAAATTTTATAACAAAGGTAACAGCGCTGCTGGTACACGCGTTAGAAAAGGAATGCAAGACTTAAAAAACTTAGCGCAAGCAATTCGCTTAGAAGTTCAAGAAATGAAAAATAAAGAGCAATAGTCTATTCTTACAAAATATACAAGAAACCTTTTAGATAATATCTGAAAGGTTTTTTGTTTTTATGACCTTATTCAATCAATTAATCTAAATAGCATAACATGTGTGGTATGAATATAGATGAGTAGTTCAAAATCTTAGAATAATAACCTAATCAAAAACTTCATTTGAGATTTTCCGGCCTAAAATATCTTTGTTTAGTTACTGATATTTATTGCAATAACTATTTATCAAATTCATTTCAGGATAATTTTACCAATTATTATCCATTTACAAGTAATCATAATTGATCAAATTTATAGACAAGTTTACTGCTTCATTCTGAAATTCTGAATATTATTAGTCTCTAATTATAAGAAGGTTCATCAATTTTAGCAGTTAAAATTGTATGTAATTTCATCTTGTAAATTCTTCCCGAACAGTCTAGATGGCAACCAATCATAAATAGAGCTACAAATAATAGGTAATATACTTCTTCATAAAAAATATACTACAAATTATGGAGTGCTCAATTTTTTCAGAAAGTTTCTACTGCTGCCTTCAGTTTTTTTATTACATGATCATTTGGCGGCATTAAGGGTAACCTAAGGGTATCTCCGCAAATGCCTTTCATTTTTAATACCGCTTTAATAGCCCCAGGGCTACCATCTGCAAATAATAAATTGATGATGTCCGTTAATTTATAATGCAACTTACGTGCTTTTTCGAAATCGCCGGCTAATGCATAGCGCGTCATTTGTGCGTATTCTTTTGGCCAAGCATTACCCACTACAGATATCACTCCGCTTGCACCCAATGCAATTAAGGGTAAAGTAATGCCATCGTCGCCAGAAATCAACATAAAGTTTTTAGGCTTGTGTTTTAAGATGTACATCATTTGGTCTATGTTACCCGATGCTTCTTTTACGGCAATAATATTTTTAAAATCGTTTGCCAATCGCAAGGTTGTTTCGGCTGTCATGTTTGAACCTGTACGGCTTGGAACATTGTATAAAATTACCGGTAGGGGAGAATGTTCCGCCACCATTCGGTAATGTTGATACAAACCTTCTTGATTAGGCTTGTTATAATAAGGAGCCACCGATAAAATAGCAGTGAATCCTTTTTTATCAAAATGATTCAAATAATCGCATACCTCGCGTGTATTATTCCCTCCAATTCCTGCAACTAAAGGAACTCGTCCATCTACCGTTTCTACGGTAATGTCGAATATGGCTTGCTTTTCATCCTTTGATAAAGTAACAGATTCGCCCGTGGTGCCCATCGGTACTAAATAGTCTACTTTATTTGCAATTAATGAATTGATTAGTTTTTTATAATTTTTAAAATCAATACTGCCATCAGCATGAAAAGGTGTTACTAATGCTACACCAGTGCCAATTAATTTTGAGCTCATTTTTTTAATATTTTGAGGTAATGGTTTAATTGTTCAATATACGAAATCATGGTTTCTCCTTTATCATCAATCATAAAATCGTATGCGTTTACAGAATTTATATTGAATTTTCCAATGCGCATGTGTGCTCTAGATAAAGATGAAATATAGTTAATGCTAAATTGATTGGTATAATTTAAACTGATTAATAAATCGAAATTATTTTTATAAAACTTTTCAATTGCATTTAATTTGGGTCGATGGAAAAAATCAAAATCGCTTTCAAAAATATATCGTGCATCCATTACTTGCCCTTTGTATTTTTTCTTATAATCTTTTATAGATATATACCCTATGTACTCCACACTCTTATTAACGTCTCTTAAACTTTTTATATAGTTTAAGGCAGTTTGAATATCCTCTTCGTTGTGTGCAGTAAACAATACTCCAACTGTTTTTGCTTGTGCAAATGGAACGGTTTCTCGCTGCACTCTTCTATTTAAAAGTTCTTTTTTTAACTTTCTGCCCGCAAAAAAATACCCTAACTTTCTAATTAATTTTTTCATATCATTCTCGAAACCACTTGCAAGTTATAAAATATTTAGCATTTAGAGTAGAGCAAGGAGCGAAGAGCAGGGAGCATTAAAGCTCAAACCACTACACTACCTTCGAAGTCCAAATTCTTAATTCTTAATTATGCAATAAGCATCTTTTCGAGCTCCTCCTCTGTAAGTAAAGGAATATTCAATTTCTGCGCTTTCTGCAACTTGCTTGGTCCCATGTTATCTCCTGCTACCAAAAAGTTCAGTTTTGCCGATATGCTGCTCAGTATTTTACCTCCATTTGCTTCAATTTTTTCTTTGAGCTCCTCTCTTGAGTATTTACTAAAAACCCCAGAAATTAAAAATGATTTACCTTCTAATAGGTTGCTCTCCATCACAATTTCTTTTTCAATAATCTCAAACTGCAAACCTTGTTCTTTTAAAAATTGTATCAATTCTTTATGTTCTTCTTTCGCAAAATAATCGAGTATACTCTGTGCAATGCGTTCGCCAATTTCATCTACCCCAATGAGCTCCTCAAAATTTGCCATCATCAATCCTTCAATATTTTTAAAAGCTATCGCTAATTTTTTTGCAACCGTTTCGCCAACATATCGTATGCCCAATCCGAATAATACTTTTTCAAATGCATTTTCTTTCGATTTTTCTATCCCCTGAATTAAGTTGTGTACAGATTTAGAAGCAAACCGCTCGAGTTGCAAAAGTTGTAATTCTTTATCTTTTAATTTATAAATATCTGTAATGCCCGAAATTAATCCCGCTTGAAATAATTGCTCAATGGTTTCATCGCCCAAACTATCAATGTTCATTGCCTTTCGAGAGGTAAAGTGTTGCATCTTACCCACAATTTGTGGAGCACACTCGTCTTCATTTGGGCAGTAGTGTTGTGCTTCTCCTTCTTTTCTAACCAATAATGCATTGCATTCTGGACAATGGGTAATGTATTGAATTTTGCTAGCTCCAGCTTTTCTTTTTTCAACATTTACTTCAATAATTTTCGGAATAATTTCACCTCCTTTTTCTACTTTCACCACATCAAACTCATGTAAGTCTAATTTCTCTATTTGATCTGCATTGTGTAAGGAGGCCCTTTTTACTGTAGTTCCAGCTAAGAGTACAGGTTTTAAATTTGCCACAGGCGTAATGGCTCCAGTTCTGCCCACTTGGTAATCTACACTCAATAATTCCGTTTCTACTTCCGCTGCTTTGTACTTATAAGCTATTGCCCAACGTGGTGATTTTGCAGTAAAACCTAGTGCTTTTTGTTGTGCATACGAATTTACTTTTATCACAATTCCATCAATGTCAAAACTTAATTTTTCGCGCTCGCTTGCCCAATGGTTTATGAATTCAAAAACAGCGTCAATAGTTTTGCAAAGTTTATAAGTAGTAGAAACATGGAAGCCCCATTGTTTGGCAGCCTCTAAACTTTCATAATGCGTTTCGAACGATAAATTTTCTGCTAATAAAAAATACAAATAACAATCGAGCCCTCTTTTCGCAACCTCTCGAGAGTCTTGCATTTTAAGGGTTCCAGAAGCAAAGTTGCGTGGGTTGGCAAACAAAGTTTCTCCAATTTCTTCGCGTTCTTTATTCAACAAATCAAAAGTTGTGCGGTGCATAAATACTTCGCCGCGTATTTCAAAGGCACTTGGGTAGTTGCCTTTTTGTAATTTTAGCGGAATGGTATTAATGGTTTTTACATTCGCTGTTACATCATCTCCTTTTGTACCGTCGCCACGTGTAATAGCCTGTACAAGCTTCCCATCTTCATAGGTTAATCCAATCGCTAAACCATCAAACTTAAGCTCACATACATATTCAAAATCATCTCCAATTGCTTTTTTTATTCGTTGGTCAAAATCTATTAAGTCTTGCTCAGAGTAGGTATTGCCTAAAGAGAGCATAGGGTATTTATGTTCTACCGTTTTAAAATTTTTGGTGATGCTGCCTCCCACACGCTGACTGGGTGAATCGTTTTTGAGTAGCTCCGGGAATTCTTTTTCGATTGCAATTAATTCTTCTAAAAGCAAATCAAATTCTCTATCGGAAATGATAGGTGCCGATACTTGATAATATAAGTGGTTGTGTTTATGTAATTCGTCGGAAAGCTCGGCTATGCGGACTTTTGCAGCTTCAATATTCATGAAACTAAAGTACCACAATTAAACGATTTTTTAAAAGAGATTGTGTACTATTTCGAATTAGTTTTTGGGTGAAAAATCTATTCTCAAGGAAAATATATTTGAATACAATGCGTCTGATAAGTTTCCGATATTGGTTAAGGCATAATCAATGCTCACATTTTTAATTTTAACACCTACTCCAAAATTAGGTTGTACATTGGTAGTTTCAGAACCATCAAAATCTTTTATTTTCTGAATGTTTCCAATACCCGTTCTCAAATAAGCCATTTTACGGTAATCTATTTCTAGCCCTATGTGCGGGTCTATCGAAAATGGATCAGCACTTATCAATACATTTCTTTGCCCGTCGGTACTGATATCTGTATTTACTTCTGCCAATAAACCAAATTTAGAAGTGATTTTTGTTTGGTAAGCAGCTCCTAAAATTAATTTCGGATTGGTAATTTCTATCGAGTTTTCGGGTATTTCGTTGCCTGTTCTAATAAAGGCATCTTTGGTAGCATCATCTAAATTATAAGACCAAGTATTAAACGTAGTACTAATGTCTCTGGCCATTGCACCAAAACTAAAATGTTCTAATTTGTATTGCACTCCGAAATCTAGCCCAAAACCCCAAGCCTGTGCAAAATCACCCACACTGCGTTCTATCACTTTCACATTTGCGCCAATACTTAAGCGCTCATCTTTCATTTTACGAGCGTAACTTGCCATAAAAGCATAATCAACTGCAGAAAAAGAACTTATTCTATCGTAGTTTATATTTCCGCCGGCATCAATTAATTCGGTAGTATTCGGAATATC
>JBILKW010000012.1:0-23443 GCA_044376465.1 Sphingobacteriales bacterium
ATCACTAAAAAAGCAGGTGCAAAACAAAGCTTACTTTGGAAGTTAATTTTCGCTTCGTTAGTAATGCTTGTAACAGGATACTGGGGCGAAGCAGTTGTGCCTAACCAAGCAGCATTCTGGGGTCTATTATCAGGCTTAGCTTATTTCTGGATTGTTTGGGCAGTATGGAAAGGCGAAGTTGCACAATTGTCTAAGGCTAGTAGCCCTGCTGTACAAAAAGCAATTGATTCATTGCTTAAATTTGTTGTAATTGGTTGGGGTATTTATCCTTTAGGTTATTTAGTAGGTACAGCTGACGGTCAGTGGTATTCTTTCTTTGGTAATTTAAATTTAAATATGGACATCATTTATAACATTGGTGATGCTGTAAACAAAATTGGATTTGGTTTAGTAGTGTATGCATTAAGCAGAAGCGAAGACTAATTATTTATACCTAAAAAAAAAGGGTTTCTTGAAAATAGAAGCTCTTTTTTATTTAATTACAAATTAACATGTCCTTAAATTACCCATCTCAACTTTACGACTATGCATTTGCTGGTGCTGGAGCATCTACAACACTGCAGTTAATGAGTTTGGAAAAACGAGGCTTATTAGAAAACAAATCGGTAATAATTTTTGATCCCGATAAAAAATTAAATAACGACAAAACGTATTGTTTTTGGTCGAATGCAAACGATGCAATTACCATTAATTGCGAAGCAATTATCAGTTATAAATGGAACAAGATAATTGTGAACAATAACGTTCAAGAATCTATTTCTCCCTTAGCCTATTCACATGTTTCTGGATCTGATGTTTACAACGAACTCAGGCGAATCATTCAAACATATAACATTACACGCTTATACGATTCTGTATTAACAATAGAACCTATAAACGATGTATTAAACCTACATACAAACGGCACAAGTTATCAGGCCAAATTAGTGTTCGACAGTAGGCCACCCTCTTACAAAGCCCTTTTAGCAAACGAATCTCATCTTGCTCAATCGTTTATTGGATATGTAATAAACACTGAAAATACAATTGCAATGCATGACAGTGTTCGTTTAATGGATTTTGAAGTGGCTCAACTTGGTTATACACAATTTATGTATGTGTTGCCTTTTAATGCCAATACTGCCCTAGTGGAGTTAACTCGTTTTGGCTCCGATGTAATAACCGTCAATGAAGCAGAACCTATTTTAAAAGAATACATTCACTCTCATTTTGGTGAATATTCCTTACTAAATATTGAAAAAGGTTGCATACCCATGAGTAATGCTGAGTTAGATATTGATGAAATAAAAAATGTAATTCCAATGGGGGCTCGTGCCGGTGCAATAAAATCAAGTACAGGCTATGCCTTCAAAAACATGTTTTACCAAGCCGAGCAAACAGCTGAAAATATTCTACATCAACAAAAACTAACTACCAAGCATAACAAAAACAGATTTACTTTTTACGACAGATTGTTATTATTGATTTTGAAAGATGAAGCCGAAATGGGTAAACCTATTTTTAAAACATTGTTTCAGAAAAATAAAGCGGTAAATGTTTTACATTTTATAGAAGAAAAAACTTCATTAGCACAAGACATCAAAATATTATCGACATTGCCTATAATTCCATTTTTAAAAGCATTGTATTTTGATGTAAAAGTAAACTTAAAACGCATAGGGTCTCCTGTATTCCTTATCCTATTTACCATCTTATTAATTGCTCTACAAGCAAGCTTCCCTCAGTCGTTCAACATTATACAATACACTATTTTTGCGATGGGTTTGTTTTTGGTGGGTATACCACATGGTGCGCTTGATAATATTGTGGAAAGTGGTGATGTAAACCGTGGCATAAAATTAGGTTTTATTGTAAAGTATTTATTTAAAGCAGGTCTTTATTTTATTGTGTGGTTAATACATCCAGGTACAGCCTTGATTTTATTTTTACTTTACTCTGCAATGCATTTCGGACAAGCCGATATGCAAGAATGGAAATCGAATAAAAGTAGGATGTTAGAAAGCACACTATGGGGTACCATTGTATTGAGTTTGCTATTGTTAGGGCATGTAACTGAAACGAATTCAGTATTACACAACATGAACGTATTTATAATTCCAATTAGCAATGAATGGGGATTATATGCAACGTTTTTCTTATCAATAATTGGAGTAAGTTGGGGGCTGTATAATCGTAACGTCTCAATGCTTATCATTTCAATTACATTATTATTAGCTGCTTATTTACCGCTGCTCACAGCATTTGGTTTGTATTTTATTGGTCAACATAGCATTACCGGTTGGACACATTTAAAAAACTCATTTAATTCAAATAATATAACTTTATTCAAAAAAGCACTGCCCTACAATTTGGGAGCGTGGTTGTTATTTAGCATTGTGTTCATAAACATGGATAACTCTTGGACTAGCTCCTTTTTCATTTTTGTATCCTGCATTAGCTTACCACACGTTCTGGCTATGCACAAATTCTACCAATCTAATCACACCTCATAACTCATAACTATACTCTTCTTGATGAACTTACTCAATATCATCTGTATATCCCTATTATGGCTGTACGATTTTATTTGATTTCGTAGATCTTCTACACTCGGGTACCCAAAATTTGCATCAAAATAACCGAAGCCTTTGTAATGCCCACGCTCTATGCACACAACAGACTTCTCTCCTTCTTCTCTGCCCTTACCTATTAAAAAAAAGCTTTGGTGTTGAAAACTGAAACTTTTAATTGCTTGCTCTACACGTTCGTTATACTCCTCCGGATTTTCTTGAGATACACATGCACCCTTGCATTTTTTTAGTTGATAATTGAAACAAGGCCCTTTAAAATTATGCAATTCGCATTTAGATAAACATAAATTATATTTCTCTACCACGCGTTCAAATATTTTTTTAGCCTCCATGCCAGAATCTACGGTAGTTAAGGATTCTAGGCCATCTTGATGTCGATCTACATATAAATTTACATACCCTGCATCGTCCATTTTTTCATAAATACTATAAAAAGGAACGGCACTGGTTCGCTTTTGTGAAGTATTATAAATGGGTTTCAGTTTTTTAATTTCATCAGATTCCAGCAACAAAGCAATAAGCTCAGAGCCTGTATTTTCTATGCTAATATGGGCAACATCATTTAGCATGCGCGATGCTTTTTTAGTTTTGCCCGAAGCAAAATGCTGTAAAATTCTTTTTTTAATATCGTTACTCTTGCCTACATAAATAACATCGCCAAATGTATTATGGAAATAGTACACCCCAGTAATTCCAGTCGGTATTTTACTAAGTGCATCGTCTTTTAATTGAGCAGGTAAATTTTTGGGAATGGCAATGGCTGCATTTTTTATATCATCCATGATACTTGCATTGCTTTTTAAAATTCTATCGAATAAGATGGCGGTTGCTTTTGCATCGCCCAGAGCCCTGTGTCTGTTTTCTAAACGAATGTCTAAAGCATCGCATAATTTACCTAAGCTATAAGATGGGAAGCCGGGGAAAGTGTGCCTGCTCATGCGTACGGTGCACAAGGTTTTGCGATTGTACACATAGCCCAAATCTTTAAACGCTGCTTTTACAAATCCGTAATCGAAATTTACGTTATGTGCAACAAACACTGCATCTTCTGTAAGTTCAATTATTTTTTTGGCAACCTCGTAAAATGGCGGTGCATCTTTCACCATTTCATTACTTATGCCGGTAAGTTGTGTGATTTGATATGGGATAAAACACTCAGGGTTGATAAGCGTACTAAACTCTTCTACCACTTGCTCTCCATCATGCAAAATAATTGCAATTTCTGTTATCTTACTGTAACTAGGGCTCCCTCCTGTGGTTTCGATATCGATAATAGCAAACACTTTGTGAGTTGTGAGTTGTGAGTTGTGAGTTGTGAATTGTGAATTGTGAATTGTGAATTTAGGGTAAATATATGAAATTTTAAAATTTTGAGTTGTTGGCAAAAGGGTAATTATTGGTAAATCAAATTTCAAATACGCAATAAAAAACAAAACCCCGCATTGCGGGGTTCCATTTAAATCTAATAAAAAAAACTTTTTCAATTTCTGCACAACCGTGCCTTCCATTCACAACTCACAATTCACAACTCACAATTCACAACTCACAATTCACAACTCACTATTGTTTTATAACCTTATAATTAACGCTCTTATCTTCAGAATTAATTTTGATAAAGTAAACTCCTGGGCTTAAGTCTTGAAGTTCTACGTTAACCTTTCCTACAAATGTTTCTTGTTTCAATACTTTTCCGTTTACATCCATCAACATAAATACTGAAGGAGTAATAAGCGAATTTTCTATGTAAACAGTAGCGTTTGTTGGATTTGGATATACTTTTATAGCATCTTGTAAACTTGAATTTTGGATACCCACTGTTAATAAACGAACAATTTTTAAATTGAATGGACTAGTTGCTAATAAGTTCTCTGCAACATCTTCTGTACTCGCTCTTACTGTCCAAATAATTTGAGTTGAATCACCAGCCGCAATACCTAGAGTTCCTAATAAAGTACTAATCTCGGCTTTAGTAACTGTTAACTTATTATCCATTCCATTATTATCTGCCTCTAATTCTACCAGTGGAGAAGAGAAATTGCCACCCGGTAAATCTACTAACCATTTGTAATTTACAGCCGAGGTAGATCTTTGCCAAGTAATTTGAACTTTACTAGTATCGTTGTCTTTAACAGTTAATCTAGTATTCGTAACTGGACCTATTAAACTAAATGCAGATAATGGTGGGAAAATTCCATCAGTACGTGCGTTTAACAATTGAATTCTCGTATCGCCTACTAGGGTAGTATCTCTAACATTGAATGCAGTATTGTTTGTATTATGTTTAGCTAACATGTATTCTGCAAAAGCATCTTGCTCGGAACCAATAACTGCGAAGGTGCTTGCTCCTGCTGCTTTAATAGCTGTATCTAAATCAACTCTTGCTGTAGTTACTGCAGGGAAAGGATATCCATCGCCACCTACTTGCGAACCTGGGCCCGATGCATTGGCTAAGAAATTTAAAGTAACTACTTTGTACACCTTAGTGGTATCACCCACTAATTTACCATTACGTAAAATGGTGTCGATTTTATTTCCTAATGAATCGATTAATACCATCGATTTAATTTTGTTACCAAGCGTTTTAGTAGTATCATATGCAAACGCTACACCACCTACTTGTGGAAACTGACCAGGAGTTGCGTTTGGTCTTGTTGCTGCAATGCCATGCTCTAATAATCTCTTTAAGCCTGCTGCATTGGTAGATACAATTACTAATCGGTTGTTGAAACGTAATGAATTCTCGATATCTAAACGAGACACATCTCCTTTTAATTTATTTGCAAGTGGGTTAGCTTGTGTAGGCTCTAACACTACATTGCTACCAACAGAATTTACAAAACCAACAGCCGAACGTATACCACCCCCATTTTTAATTGATACAACTACTTGTGGATCGTATTTTTTAGCATACCATAAGTTAGCATCCGATGATAAGTTTCCTAAGTTCGTTTCTTCTGTTCTTACTAAATTTCTACGACCTTCTAAAAACACTTTAGTCTTACCAACTATGGTACCATCTTTAGAAACAATTACAGTACCAATAGCAGCACAAATTGCACGTACATTAGCACCTTTTGTACCTGGCGTAAATGCGTTTGCATACGTACCATATAATGCTGTAACCATTGCCGTATCACTAGCATACACTCCGTTAATGTTAGAGTCTAATGCCGATGTAATTAATACTCCATTTGCATCAAAATCACAAACAAATCTTCCTACATATTTCCACTCACTGGTAGTGTTTAAAATTACCATTGGTTGGCCTGTATTGCTTGTAGTTCTAATAGGATATTTTTCTGTAGCCACATGTCCTGCAATTAACCTGTCGTTACCATCTGCAGTATAAGCATGGTTACCACCAGAAATTATGATGTCTACGTTTCTTAACAAAGGTGCTAATGCTTTTTCGTTTGCTATCTGTTGCAAATGCGATAATAAAATTATTTTATTGATGTTTTCTTTTGCAATTAACGAATCGATTACAGGTTGTAAAATTGCAGCAAGTGCAGGCATATCATCTACCTGAGGACCTTTAACCGTGGTTGCACCTGGCGATGAAATTTTTGCTAGTACTTGTGTGGTTGCTCCAACTATTCCAATTCTTTCGCCATTACGTTCTATTACTATGGATGGTGCGATGCCTTTCTTTTGTGAGTTCGCCGTAATGTTTACGGATGTTTTAAAAGCAGTATCTCTTAAAATCTGATTGGTAAATAAGTAATTTAAATTTACATCTTTACTAAAATCTAAGTTCGCACTTACGTAAGGAAATTGTGCACCAATCCAACGTTTATCGGCTCCATTACTTCTAATATCAACTCCAATTTGTCCGTTTAATTCTGATGTTCCTAAATCGAATTCATGGTTACCTAATGCTGATGCATTAAAACCGATGATGTTCATAATAGCGATGTCTGGACGACCAATTGCTGGGCGTACTGCTTGCGTACCTGCGTAATAGCTAGAAGCTGTACTACGTAATGCTGTTTGTACTGATGGATCTTCGCCAGCCGATAAAAATGGGCCAGGTAATGTATTATCACCAGAAGAAAGTATTAAGGTATTGTTATGCTCGTCTTCTAATTTATCAACAATAGCAGCATAATTAGGAACATCAACTACTGCTGCTACACTGCTCTCCATGTCTGATGAGTGTAAGATTTGCATTTGAAATGCCGAGCGATTATTTAATTGTATGAGTGCAACTGTTCCAGAAATTTCGTTAGAAACAAGTAACATATCTTTTCCGTTAGGGCTTTGTGCTGCGGGCACAAATACAATTCCTTCTGGACCTAAATCGCCAACGGTAGCAAGGGTTCCAGCACCTGGTGTTACTGAGAAATTACGAGTGTTAATGTAATTTACGAAATAAGGACTTGCAGGATTGGTAATGTTATAAATCATTACCCCACCAATTCTTTCTAAACCAATAAATGCATAAGTAGAATCTAAAATTTTACCAACAGTAATTGCTTCTGGTTCCGGACCTTTATCATCACTTCTATTATCTTTGGTATTATTAGAATTACTTGCGTTAAAATTATTAGGGAATAAAATAGCAGTACGTTTTTCGAAATCATCTTTGCTATCCCAAACTAACGTACCATTATTTGCATTCCAAATGGTAAAGGAACGAGCACCGTAGCAAAATACAGAATCGAATTTACCGTCGTTGTTAAAATCACCATATTTATTAGTTACATTTAAACGACCCATTGCTGTAGTTGCTTTCATGGCTGTAACCATGGCAGCACCACCAAACTTTGCAGTATCCACTACATAAGAGGCGTTTCCAAAACGAACTTCTTCGTTGTTAGCTGCACCCCAATCTGCACGTACATCTCCTTCATTTGCAGAAATTATATAATCAGTAGCACCTGCTTTCATGTAAGAAATTGCATCTGGCTGATACATTCCAAATACCGGGTAGTTGGCAATGTTTATTATACTTCCATTATCACTTGCATCTATACCATTACCTGGTAAATTGTGGTTCTTATATCCTAGTGGAATTAATTTTGTAACTGTTGCTGTTGCAATGTTAATTTCTGCAATACAATTATTCTCTTGGCAGGTTACCCATGCTGTTTGAGAATTGTCTGATACTGCAATATATTCGGGCTCTAAATCTTCGGCCACTGTTGAGTTGCGTAAAAATACACCACCTTGTTGTATGCGACCAGTAATTTTAATTCTCTTGTCAATTGGTTGATTATTGAACTGAGTAAATCCAGCCGTTTGTACATTTGCTTGTGTTAAATTAGCTACACCATTAGAAATATTGATGATGCTTACTGAACCTTCTCTATCAATTGTATAATCATTATTGGGTTCACCTTCATTGGCTACTAATACACGTTTTCCATCTGGGGTAAACGTTAACATGTCGGGGTTTGCACCCACATCAACCTGAGAAATGTATGCAAGTGTGGCAGCATTAAAAAATACTACTTTACCATTTTCTGTTTTCCCTAATGAGTCGATAACAGCAGCTGCAACAATTCCGTTTTTGCATGCTATTGATGTTATATCACTGCCATAAGGTTTTAAAGAAATAACGCTCACCTGTACCGGGTTCGAGGGATTGCTAATGTTTACAACCTTTATAGAGGTATCAACGCCAGAGTTTACAAACATGCGTTTCGATTTTGAATCGAAAGCAGAAATTTCTGCAGCGGTGTTATTATATACACCTGTAGAAAACCTCCCAATGAGTTGTGGATTAATTTGTGCATGGGTATCATTTCCCATTACACTTAATAAGACCGTAGTAAGGCCTGTTAAAAGAAGTAAGTTTAGTTTCATATCTAGAATAGGTTTACTTTACGAAGTACTCATTCTAAATTCAATATAGAGTTAAGAGAGCTTTATGATTTGGTTAGGATAAAAAGAATAAATTGTTAATTGTGAGTTGGGAGTTGTGAGTTGTGAATTGTGAATTGTGAGTTAATCATCACATAATAACTCAATAACATTATAACTAAATTACTAATTAACTTAATAACCCATTAACTTAATTACCCAATAACTTTATATCAAATTAACATAGCATATAAATAACATACTAGCACCCCCATTCACAATTCACAATTCACAACTCACAACTCCCAACTCACAATTCACCATTTACAATTCACAATTTAACCCTATCTTAGTGTATGAAACCTTTTATCCTAACATTAAGTTTATTTTTTAGCATAGAAAGCAGTTCTATTGCTCAAAACCTTCATAAATATGTAAACCCCTTTGTAGGTACCGATGCTCATGGACATACTTTTCCCGGAGCTACTACTCCTTTCGGCATGGTGCAATTAAGTCCGGATACACGCATTGATGGTTCTTGGGATGGTTGCAGTGGATATCATTATTCGGATAGCTTGATTTATGGTTTTTCGCATACGCATTTAAGTGGCACCGGTTGTAGCGATTATGGTGATATTGCCTTTATGCCTGGTTATGCTGATGAGAGCGATTATGATAAAAATAATACCCGTAGGCCGCAGAATTTTGTTGCTTCTTTTAACCATAAAAACGAAAAAGCAAGTGCCGGTTTTTACGAAGTTAATCTTGATCATATTAAAGTAGAATTAACATCCAGCACTAGAGCTGGTATGCAAAAATATACTTTCCAAAAAGATGGTATTGCCTGCATCAGTTTAAATTTAGGGCATCGCGACCAATTATTGGATAGTAAAATAGAACGTGTAAATGCTAGTAAATACAGAGGGTATAGAAGGTCTAAAGCTTGGGCAGAAGATCAATTGGTTTATTATGCCTTTGAGGTTTCTAAAAACGCCATTGCCGAACGAACTTATAAAACAGGAAGCTCTACTACTGATGACGTTTTGTTTTTGTATTATAATGTAAAAAAAGGGGAGCAAATACTTGTAAAAACAGGCATCTCTAGTGTTGATGAATTAAATGCCGAACTTAATGTGCAAACAGAAATTCCTCATTGGGATTTTAACTTAGTACATCAAAAAGCAATTGCCTTATGGGAAAAGGAACTTAAAAAAATTGAAGTAATAGATCCTAACGAAAAAAATAAATCAACTTTTTATACAGCCCTTTACCATTGCATGATACACCCAAATGTTTTGAGTGATGTAGATAAAAGATACCGTGGCCGCGATGGTAAAATTCACCTAACTCTCAGCAATTACTACACCTTATATTCTCTTTGGGACACCCACCGTGCTTTACATCCATTATTGAATATTATTGATAAGCCACGTAGCAAAGATTTTATGATGAGTTTTTTGGCTCAGTATAATCAAAGCGGACGATTACCTATGTGGGAGTTATGGAATAACGAAACGAATTGTATGATTGGCTTCCATTCGGTAAGTGTAATACTAGATGCCTATGTTAAAAATGTAATTGATAAAAAATTATTAGCAGAGCTCTATCCTGCCGTAAGAGCAGAAGCCATGAGTGACAGGTTTGCGCTTGATAAATTTAGAGCCCGTGGTTATTTACAAATAGACGATGCCAGCGAAAGTGTAAGCAAAACTTTAGAGTATTGTTATGATATGTGGTGTGTGGCCGAAATTGCAAAAGCATTAGGCCATTCAAAAGATGCAGAATATTTTGGTTCATTTACGCAAGCTTGGCGAAATGTGTACGATGTTAGCACAGGTTACATGCGCCCTCGTAAAAATGGCGATTGGCTGAAGCCTTTTAACCCCACAGAAGTAAACAACCATTATACCGAAGCCAACGCTTGGCAGTATTCTTTCTTCATCCCTCACTCAACAGAAAAACCGAAAAATGTGTTGAAACTTTTTGAAGCAGACAGCAGAACTACGGGAAGAACTCAAAGTGATATTACTGGACTGATTGGCCAGTATGCACATGGCAATGAACCCAGTCATAATTATGCTTATTTATTAGACCATCAGCATAAACAAAAATACATTAAACAAATTTTAGACAGCTTGTACTCTCCCTTACCCGATGGATTATGTGGTAACGACGACTGCGGACAAATGAGTGCTTGGTATGTATTTAGTGCTATGGGCTTCTATCCAGTTTGCCCGGGTAAGGCAGAGTATGAGTTTGGTGTTCCTTTGTTTAAAGAAGTAAAAATACACCACTCGCCTACTAAATACTTTTACATTACAGATAATAGTTCAGGAAAAACATCTTACCCAAATGTTGCAAGTAAAAAACTCTCACATGCTAGCATAGAAAACGGTTGGAGTTTGAAATTTGAAGCAAATGAAATGAAAGCTGAAAACGAAAAAGATAACAAAGCAATTGAAAATATAAAACTTACAGCTCCTGTAATTTCTTCAATGAAACATGTGTTTAAAGATTTCAGTAATGTTGATTTATCGCTACCAGATAGAATACAGGATTCTACCATAGAATTATATTACAGCATCGATTCTGCAAGTGTAAAATTTGCTCAAAAATACACTGGCCCGTTTTTCGTAAATCGTGCTTGTACTGTTTATGCTTTTGCAAAACAAAAAGAGGTAATTAGCAATTTTACGAGTACTAAATTCCATCAAATTAATAACGATTGGGAAATACAACTCAGAAGCACTTATAACAAACAATACTCAGCCGATGGGCCTAATGGTATAATAGATGGATTAAGAGGTAATACAGATTGGCGCATGGGCGGATGGCAAGGATACCAATCGCAAGATTTTGAAGCCAATGTTGATTTAAAAACTGAAACAGAAATTAACGAAGTATCCGTTGGTTTTTTACAAGATACCCGTTCATGGATTTTAATGCCTAAGCAAGTAGAAATATGGACCTCTAATGATGGAACTATATTTAAGTTGAATGCAACCTTATACAACAAAGTACCTGCAACAGATTATACAGTACAAGTAAAAGATTTTACTACAAAATTACAAAAAGTGAAAGCTCGCCATATAAAAATTAAAGCTACCAACTTTGGTGTATTACCAAACTGGCACCAAGGTGCCGGCGGCGATGCGTTTATTTTTGTAGATGAGATTGAAATTAATTAGCTAATTACTTAATAATATCGATCGTTCCACTCTGCGACCTAGCTCTAGATTCTAAGGTATAAAAATACGTTCCCGAACCAAGCCCTTCTGCTTTCCACTCAAACTCTGGGTTGGTAGATTCGAATAATACTTTTCCGTATCTATTAAAAATCATAAACTTAAATCCTGGATCGCAATATACTTTGTATTGATCGATGATTTTATACACATCATTTTTACCATCGTCATTCGGACTAAATACATTCGGAATAGGATTGATAACATCTGTATTGGGAATTATTTTAAATCTAATGCTAAAGCCTTCCTCGTCGGTTTTACAGGGTGGATTAGAAGTAGTAAAGAAAACCGTATAAGCACTGTCGCGTATTTGGTCGCACGAGGTTAGCCATTTAAATGTGGCATTACCAACAGAAGTGTTTTCGAAGGTAGCGTGGTTTCCAGGTATTCCTGAATACATATCTCCAGTTGAAGAAATTTGAATAGAATCACTTTGTAAGTCGCTTTGAGCATTTAATTCGAGCGTGAAACTTTCACCGGCTACTAATTCTATGGTTTTATTTTCTGCATCCACAAAACTTGGTTGCAACAATGGATTTCTTTTGATAAATAATTTAAAAACATGCCTCGAAGAATCTTTCGGATTTCTACACGCTTCATCCCAGGTCGCAAATTTTAAAATATAAGGTTCATCTCTAATTAAACTACAATCGGCAAACCAATTAATACTTGTTTTTACCGTGTCAACCCCTAAACCTACAGCTCTAGCTATTATTGGCTTTGGTAAATTAAACGGAATGTTTGTATACACCGTATCAATGGTAATTAATTCGATTGCACTGGTGTCAACAGCAGAAAGCAGGAAATTATAAGTTTGTCCTGCATAAATAGTATCAATTGTTTCCAATGCATTTGCAAAGCTAAAATTTGGGATACTATTAGGTCGTTCTAAAACGGTAATGTTAAATATCAATTGATTAACTTCTGGGTTCACACATTCATTGTCTTTAGCAATTACTCTTGCTGTGTAAGCACCCGTGCGAATATCTGCACAAGTACTTTGCCATATTAAACTTGCTCTCGCAGAATCTTTACCCATGCTCGGCAATAAATAAGCAATGTTCGAAACTACTGCAGGATTTGTAATGTCAGTTGTATAATCTAAACTCAAATACACAGAATCAAATCGTGTATTGGTATCTACGGCAAAAACAGAGTAATTAAATAATTCGCCTCCATAAATAGTTGTATCAATAACATTAACCGCAACATTAGTAGGTGTTCTAAATTCTGGTGCAGAATTAAAGGGGCCATCGGCATATACAAAAATTGTATCGTATGAGTTTATTTGCGGGCAGCCTTCATCAAATGTTCTTAAAAACAAACGATAAGGTTCTGTTCTTACATTTGCACAGGTTGGTGTCCAAGTAAATTTAACTCTTAAACTATCTTTTCCAGTAAGGGTTGTATAAGCAACATTCGCTCCACCAATAGCTGCTACCGCTGCGAAGTCAGAAAAATCGGGTTGTAAAGTTATGTTTTTATATTTATTGATGTTTACATTTAAGGTATCGTATAAATACACAAAAAAACTATCTGTTTTACCTTCCGGAATTCTTACAATATTGGGTGTTTTAGCACTTAATTCAACTTTTTTATTTGGCTGATCTCGGATGTAAATTTCTACATCAAAAAATACTGAATCTGATTTTTTACAATCATTGTCATAGGCATAAAACCTAATTTTATAAGGTAGTTCTCGGTTGTCTTCGCATTCTGTTTTCCAACTAAAAGTTGCAGTAGAATGAATAACTTGAGGGTTTGCACTAAATACAAATTTGCTATTTACCGAACCATTGTTTGGGTCGGCTTCCATGCTAATGTTTACCACCTGCGCCGAATCTTTATCATATGTTTTAATAATAGAGTCGCCTGTTAATTGGAAAATATCGCCGGCTTTTACAAAATATTTTTTAATTTTTTTATTTGAAGCTGTAGTTGATCTAATCGTATCGGGGTTGCTCAAATACTTGTTTGTAAATATTGGTACAACATTCGCTTTCTTATTTACATAAAGTGTTACGAATGTTGAATCATAAAAAGGTGATGGGCACGTTTTATCTCTCACTACCACTATAAATTTATAGGGCTTCGTTCTTACATGTGTGCAACGAGGAGTCCATTTAAACTGACCAATAACTTGTGCCTGGCCATCAATAATTAAATTTTGTGCATCTGCTCCTCCCACTAAAAATCCAACTTCACCCCATTTTCCATTTAAGGTGCTAGGATCTAAAACGTTTTCTCCGGGTGCAATGTTGGGTAACATGTACATAAACAATGAGTCGAGTGGCGAATCTCTGGAGGTAAAGGTCATCTCGAAATCATTCGGATAATTTATCGTGTCAACAATTATTTTCTTTTGGTTATTCTGATTTTCAGTAACTGGTGGAGCTTCGGGGCATAACACGGTTTCTAATTGATAATCTCTACGTATTTCTCCGATTTTGGTAGGCACTCCCGCAATCTTTCGATATTCTTCTACTTTAAAGGCGACTAAATATTTACCTGCTCTGGTGGGTATAAAATTTATAATACCTGTTTTAGGATTTATTGATAAATCTGGTACACCATCTAAAATATTATAAAAAAAGTTATAACCAGCTGCATAAGGTATAGATGGGAAAGGCTTGTTCGGCCCATCATCATAGGGGACAGCTAAAGAATAAACTAAAGAATCTCCATCCGGATCTACCACATTCCAATCTAATGTATAGGGTTTACCCACACAAAAAAAAGTTAAGGGTACCTTTTTATATTCTGGAGATGAATTATAACGCGTTGTTGTTCCTGTACCTAAACGAGGAAAATCCATTGCAAATGTAACACCATACATAGATGAATTACCTTCAACATTTGCAATGCCTATGTTTCTGCAACATGAGATTGAACTAACATAATAACCTGCTGGATCGGTTAAATTAGCATAATTAATTTGAGGACTTTCATAAATACCCAATTCAACTCTTAATTGTGCTTGTGCCGGCGGACATTCTTCCGGTGGATAAGACAAAAAAGTTTGTGTATTTATTTTTGTGGCAGTAAAAGTACCCAAGGATACATCGCTACCATTTTTATACAAATTGAAAGTTGCTGAAGTTGGAATAGGAATACCTAATACATCTCTAAAAATTCGCAACCTAAATTTATACAAATCTGTAGGTGTGCCATTTGGATTTTTTATGTTTACCAAACACATATCATAACCTACAAAATGATCGGCGTACGAAATGTTTAGACTAAATGCAAATGCTAAGAATAGCGTGATGTATAGCTTTTTCATTGAAATTGGTTAGTTAAAATAAACATTATAATTCTGCGTAAGAATCACTTGTTTCATATAATTTTAGCTTACATAGCGTAATATCTTCCGGAAATTTATCTAAAATTTTATTTTTAATGTAGATAATCATGTTTTCTACACTGGGCTCTACTTTCCAAACATGCAAATTTTCCATCTTCCTTAAATCTGGATGATGGGCTAAGAATTCTTCTGATAAGATAAGAGCATGATCCCATGGCTTTATTACTGCTTCGTTTATTATTTTCTTAAGTTCTTTGAAATCAATTATAAAGCCCGTTCCTGGTAAATATTCATCGTTATGAGTAAGCAATCCAACGGTTACATGTAAAACATACGAATGTCCATGTATATTTTTACACAAACCTTCATAGCCATGTATGGCGTGAGCAGTTTCGAAACGGAATATTTTGGTAACTTTTAACATTTAGCAAAAATAAAGAATATCAAGCAGTATTTATTAAATAATATGGCTAAGAAGCGCTTCAAACTCCAATTGCATCCCCGCTCCTTTGTCTTTTCCGTACCAAGTATGTAAGTTAACGTGGAATTGATCTTTGTCAATTGTATCAGCATTAGCTTTCCATTGAGCATGTATTTCAATAGCGCCTTGCGGGCGAGGCCCCCAAACAAAAAGTTCTGTTCCATTTTCATCAAAAGAAATTAATTTAGGAACAGATTTGGTGCCATTCGTTAAGTATGCATTTATCCAATCTGGATTTTCATCTCTTAAAATAATTTTCAAAGTAATTAAGCCTCCAGAAGCAGCAGCTATTTTTGCAATGCCAGGCAGCAACTGAGCAGAGTCTCCGCACCAAGTTTCGGTAATTAACACCCAAGTTTGTTTAGTATCTAATTTACTTAATATGTTAGCTAGAGGCTCCGAAAGAATAAAATTTTTATTCCAACGCTCCATTCTTTTATAATTTAATTGGGTAAATTTTTTATGTTCTTCCGTTTGTTCAGCTCCAGAACTTTCATTATTGGCGGCTAGCTCTCCTGTCCATTCAAAAAAGGAGTCGTAGCTATAGTATTCGTTTATTGGTAACATGTTCTACTTAATTATACGCCAAAACTAATATAAAAAATGAAAGTCCCTAAAGAATATGCATTTGTTTTTAGCGTGTTAATGTTTTCTGCTCTATACCCAATCCAAAAAGCGCATAATCATATTTTACCGGATCGGTTGGGTCTAATTCTCTTAAATGCGCTGTAAGTTTTAAGGCCATATTCCAATTCACTTTTTCATTTTTTATAAGCCCAAGTTGAACAGCAGTTTTATGAACATGTACATCAACCGGGCAAACTAATTGAGCAGGATTAATCGATTTCCAAATTCCAAAATCTACACCTTCTACATCTGTTCTTACCATCCATCTTAAAAACATGCATAAGCGTTTGCAGGTAGAATTATTTGCTGGGCTACTTATGTGTTTTTTAGTTCTGTGTAGAGAATCTTCTATACCGAAAAAATAATTTTTAAAATGTATAAGATGTTGTTCTATACTTTGATTTGAGTGTTGTTGCGAACTATTCTGAAGAAAAGCAGATTCTAAACTGTCATATATCTGGAAATGATGCTTGAAAAAGCTAATGAAATATAGCGCATCTGTATCGTTAAATGTACGGTGTTTAAAATTTAATATTGATTTTAAATCCGATTCTTGATGGTGCAATACAAACTGATGCGGATCCATGTCCATCAGCATCATCAATTCTTTGCTTTTATTTATGATAGTTTTACGTTGGCCCCATGAAAAAATAGCAGCAAAAAATGCTGCTATTTCAATGTCTTGTTTCTTTGTAAATAAATGAGGCACAGAAATAGGATCTTGTTCTATAAACTCTATTCGATTGTATTTTCGGTAGAGTGTATCGAGCAAGTTCTTCAATTCATATTGTACCATGTTTTGGGAAATGATATAATTTGTATTAAGTATTAAGTATTAAGTATTAAGAAACTTTCTTAGTTCTTAATTCTTAATACTAAATTCTATCTAAGGCTTGCTCCAAATCCGCCAATAAATCCTCCACATCCTCCACACCTACACTTAAACGAAGCAAACCATCCACAACACCAGCTGCTTCTCTCTCTGCTTTAGGAATGGAAGCATGTGTCATGCTTGCGGGATGGTTAATTAAAGATTCAACTCCACCTAATGATTCTGCTAAGGAAAAAACGTTAAAAGAAGAAGCCAACTTAAACGTTGCTTCTAAATCTGCACCTTTTACACTAAAAGAAATCATTCCACCAAAGTCGCGCATTTGTTTTTTAGCAATTTCGTGGTTCGGGTGCGATTCAAAACCTGGCCAATATATTTTATCAACTTTTGGATGTGCTTTCAAAAAATGAGCAATTGCTTTTCCATTTTCGCAATGTGCTTTCATGCGCAAATGCAATGTTTTAATACCTCTTAGCACCAAAAAAGCATCCATAGGCCCTGGAGTTGCGCCACAAGAATTATGTATAAATGCTAATTTTTCATACAATTTATCGTCGCTTGTCAGCAATGCTCCCATTACTACATCCGAATGTCCACCTAAATATTTAGTAACCGAATGCATTACAATGTCGGCTCCTAAATCTATTGGGTTTTGTAAATAAGGCGATGCAAAAGTATTATCTACGGCAAAAATTAAATTATGTGCTTTAGCAATTTTTGCACAAGCTTCAATATCTACAATTTGCATGGTAGGGTTTGTGGGCGTTTCTACCCAAAGCAATTTAGTATTTGCATTTACATAGTTATTTATGTTTGCAGCATCCGTTAGGTCTATAAAGTGAAATTTTATACCGTAGTTAGCAAATACCTTTGTAAACATTCGGTAAGAACCACCATATAAATCGTTGCCTGTAATCACTTCATCGCCGGGGCGAAGTAATTTAATTACTGCATCGGTAGCACCCATACCGCTCGAAAAACACAAACCGTGTGTTGCATTCTCTAACGCAGCAATGCAATCTTCCAATGCAGTACGAGTTGGATTTTTCCCTCTTGCATAAGCATACCCTTTATGTTTACCTGGTGATGCTTGCACATAAGTAGAAGTTTGAAAAATTGGAGTCATAATGGCTCCTGTTGTTGGGTCTGGCTCTTGCCCAGCATGTATTGCTTTTGTTCCGAACTTCATTTTAAATTGTTAATTGTTAATTATGGTTAATAGGTTATTTCGTAAATTCGTAAATTCGTTAATTCGTTAATTCGCAAATTCGCAAATTCGTTAGTTCGCAAATTCGCTATTCCGGCTTTTGCTCCTTGCTACTAAACTCAAAACCAATTCGCTTACCTGTATTCATTCCTGAAGCTGTATGGTTAAAATGTTTTTCTTCTAGAGTGATGATGCTGCTTTGTTCAAATGGTGGTGTTTGCAACTCAAAATCGATGCAATACAACATCGCATCGGCAATTATTTTTTGAATACTATCTGGCCGCAATTCTTGCTCATTAAAGTCAATTAAATTGTAGCTCATGTTCTCTCTTCCCTCAATAAAAAATTTATTTTCTGAATTCACAAAAATTCTACCAATTAAATATCCATAATCGTGCAAACGATTGTATTTAATTGAATCCGAAAGAAAGTTGTAAATCTGAATTAAGCCACAGTAGCCACGCCTTGGATCTTCTTGCACATATGGCAATTGGTGTATTGCATGATCATCTGCAAACGTAAAGGTATTGGTGTGCATAGCAAATACTAAGGAGTCGCCAGAGAATTTTAATTCCGCTTCAAAATCTCCTTTATCTGTAAATATTATTTCTACGTTTTTATCAACGCTCGTAACATCTTTAGTTAAGCCATGCGCCAATGTCATCATCTCTTTTTTAATAGCTGCAATTTGCATCATCGTATTACGATGTATGTACTGCTTCATCGAAGAATGTGTCTTCAATTTTTCTACTAATTGTTCGTATTCTGTGGTGCTCATCTATTTGAATTTTGAATTGTGAATGCTGAATGGTGAATTATGCGACTCCATTCATAATTCACCATTTACAATTTACAATTTATTTAGTATGCTCTTGCAAACAACACTCTTTGGCTTGATGGTTTGCCGGTGAGTATGCATTTGCCTTCTTCTAATTTGTTATCTAATGGAATACAACGTATGGTAGCCTTTGTTTGTTCTTTAATTTTCTCCTCTGTTTCAGGTGTGCCATCCCAATGCGCGGCCACAAAACCTGCTTTACCATCTAAAATAGTTACAAATTCTTCATAAGTATCGGCATTGGTAATGCTTGCCTCTCTAAATTCGAGCGCTTTTTTATATATTGAAGATTGAATATCGTTCAATAGATTTTCAATTTCATTTTCAATATTTTCTAATTGATATACTTTTTTCTCTTTTGTATCTCTTCTTGCCAGCTCAACGGTACCGTTTTCTAAATCACGAGGACCGATTGCGATTCTTACAGGCACACCTTTTAACTCCCATTCCGCAAATTTAAATCCCGGACGTTGTGTATCTCTATTATCGTATTTAACGCTGATCCCTTTTGCTTTGAGTTTTGGCATCAGCTCGTTTACTTTTGCTGTAATGGCTTCAAACGATTCATCCGAATTATATATCGGAACAATAACCACTTGTATAGGGGCTAGTTTTGGAGGAAGCACTAAGCCTTCATCATCCGAATGAGCCATTATTAAGGCGCCAATTAAGCGTGTAGAAACTCCCCATGATGTAGCCCAAACATAGTCTTGTTTTCCATCTTTACCCGTAAATTTTACGTCGAATGCTTTTGCGAAATTCTGCCCTAAGAAATGTGATGTGCCTGCTTGCAATGCCTTGCCATCTTGCATCAAGGCTTCGATGCAATACGTATCAAGCGCACCCGCAAATCGTTCGTTTGGCGATTTTACTCCTTTAATTACGGGAACTCCCATCCAGTTCTCCGCAAAGTTTGCATATACCTCTAACATTTGTTTGGTTTCTGCAATGGCTTCTTCTGCACTAGCATGTGCAGTGTGTCCTTCTTGCCACAAAAATTCTGAAGTTCTTAAGAACAATCGTGTACGCATTTCCCAACGCACTACGTTGGCCCATTGGTTTACCAAAATTGGTAAATCACGGTACGATTGTATCCAGCCTCTATAAGTATTCCAAATAATGGTTTCTGAAGTGGGGCGAACGATTAATTCTTCTTCTAATTTTGCATCAGGATCTACCATAATGCCACCATTCCCATCATCTTTTAATCGATAGTGAGTTACAACTGCACATTCTTTTGCAAACCCATCTACATGCGATGCTTCTTTGCTAAAAAATGATTTCGGTATAAATAAGGGGAAATATGCATTCGAATGTCCTGTATCTTTAAACATTTGATCTAATACTTGCTGCATTTTTTCCCAAATGGAATAACCATATGGTTTAATTACCATACATCCGCGTACATCCGAATGCTCGGCAAGATCAGCTTTTGTTACCAATTCATTGTACCATGCAGAATAATCTGTACTTCTGCTTGTAATTCCTTTGCTCATGCTAAATTTTGGTATTAATATTGTTAAATCTACAATGATATTTCATCACTAAAATATGACACGAAATAAAGAAATAATTTGATAACAATTGTATATTTTTATACGTTATAAGAATAATTACGTCAAAATTCCATAAAAAGGAGGAATATGAAAAGCATACTAACCATCATAAGCATTAGTAGTATCATACTATTAACATCTTGCAGTAGCTATACCATAAATACTTATGGCACAAGCGAAGACGATCTCTATTATTCTAAGAACGACGCTCGCACAAGAACTCCTATTTACCATGAAGAAATAAAAGTGCAAGACATGAGTGGTGCAAATACTTCCAATTATGCAGATCAAGATCAACAAAATAATTCTGTAAACTATTCTTCATATACACCATCCAACGATGCATACAACAATTCTCAAAACCCAAACTACTCTCAACCAAGTCAAGAAAGTGGTGTAGATGAAAATGGAAGAACGATTGTAAATAATTATTACGGGGATGTGTACGAAGACGACGGTGGTATTTACAGCACGCGCATACAAAGATTCCATCGACCCTTCGGAGGTTTCGGATATTACTCACCTGCTTATTGTGGATTTTATAACGACCCCTTTTGGAATCCAGGTTGGAACATAGGATTAGGATTTAACAATGGTTTCGGACCAGGTTGGAACATGGGTTGGGGAATTGGGATGGGTTGGGGAATGGGATGGGGAAATGGTTTTTACGATCCATTTTTCGATCCTTGGTTTAATCCATTTTTCTCCCCATACTACGGATTTGGTGGTTGGGGTAACAATCCTTATAACTGGGGTTACCGCGACGGTTATTGGGATGGAAGAAATGATAATGGAAATTGGAATGGTGGTTTTGGAAGAGGCGGAAGTAGAAATACTGTGATAAGAGGTCCTCGCCCTTCACGTGGTGGAACAGTGAGTACAGCCGGTGGCAGAACAGTGCCAAGCAGAGAAGCATCACCAAATAGTACAAGTGGAACAGAAAACATCAGAGCTTTACCTCCATCAAGAAATTTACCAAGTAATGTTGCACCTGCAAATAATGCATCAGAAAGCAGACCGATTCCAAATACTACACCAAATGGCTATGTACCTCCGCGCTTGCCAAACAATACAAGTATGCCAATAAGAAGTACAGATGATGTTCCAACTAGAACAACTAGCCCAGTTAGAGTGGCAAGCCCAAGTGCTAATCCTGCACCAGTGCGTGTAAACCCTAATTTTAGCGGTACAAGAGAGAATTCAAATAGTAGGGAAACAAGCAGGCCTGCTCCCATTAGAGTACAACCAACTCCTCGCAGATCAGAAAGTTCACAGCCGAGATACAACGCACCAAGTAGAAGTTCATCGCCTAGCCCTGCTCCTTCTAGAAGCAGCTCAGGAGGAAACTCTGCTCCAGCATCTCGCCCACGACCAAGATAAACATACATGAAAAAGATACTGATAATTTCCTCATTACTCTTTTGTAGCATTGTTACCCAAGCACAGTATGCTCAAGATGCACTCACTTTTTCTCAATCGTTTTTATCAGGCACAGCACGTATGCAAGGCATGGCCAGTGCTCAAAATGCATTGGGTGCAGATATTAGCTCCTTGGCTGGTAACCCAGCAGGTTTAGGCTTTTACCGCAGAAACGATTTTAGCATTAGTCCGAATTTGCGTTTTAGCAACACAGAAAGTTCAGCCTTTGGCAAAACCTTTACCGAAGGTAGAGACCGAATTAATTTAGGAAGTTTAGGGTTTACAGTAACTCAATTAAATCAAGATTACTCTGGCGGGGAAGTGCAAAATGGATGGGTATCTTACACCTTTGGATTTGGGATGAACAGGGTAAATAATTATTATGAGAACCGGTATTTTTCTGGCTTGAATGATAAAAGTTCTATTGCACAATATTATGCAGAACTAGCCAATGGTAGAGATCCGTCGAGTTTCCCAGATACTAATATTACTTCTTTAGAAGACATGGCTTGGTTTGGATATGTAATAGATTACGATACCACTTCTAACTCTTTTGTGCCAATTACAAACGGAAATAATAATCAAAAACAAACGGATAGAATCGAAGGATACAAAAACGAATGGACTTTTGCAGTAGGAGCAAATTACTCAAACACCCTTTATTTAGGAGCTTCTTTGAGCATCGGCTCCTTGCGATACAACAGAACAAGTAGATTTACAGAGAGCAATATCAACGATCCCACCTATAGTTTATCTCAAATAAATGTGAACGAAAAATTAGAAGTAAACGGTAGTTCCGTAAATTTAAAGATAGGCGCAATTGTGCGTCCTGTTGATTTCATGAGAATAGGATTAAGTTTGCAAACACCAGATTATTATAGTTTCGACGAAGGCTTTATTACCGATTTAAGCACGGTTGCTTTTAATGGATCAAACGCATATACGCCACTCGAATATTTATTTCAATATAAATTAAGAACACCCTTTAGGTACCAAGGAGGAATTGCATTTTTCTTGAATAAAATCGGTTTAATTTCTGCGGATGTGGAGATGCTTGATTATGCAAATAACAGGTTAAGTGCAGGTGGAGAGTTTAGCGATTTTGGTGCAGCAGAAAATACGGTCATCGAAAACATTTATCAAAGTGCCATAAACACAAGGTTTGGTGCAGAAGCAAAAGCCGGACCGCTATCGTTTAGAGCAGGTTATGCTGTGTTTGGCGACCCTTTTAAAAGCTCTGCAGTAGATGGATCTAGAACTTTTATTACTGGCGGAGTTGGTTACCGGTATGAGCAATATTATGTGGATGTTGCTTTTGTAAATCAACAATATACTAGCCAGTACACTCCTTACTCATTATCAAATTCAGAATTAAATCCAATTATCAAAAACAATCACCAAGTGAACTCCGTTGTGCTTACATTTGGAACAAAGTTTTAACGATAAATGGCATATAAAAATCTTCAACATTTTATTCAACGCTTAGAAGAAGCAGGTGAACTTGTACGCATTAAAGAATTTGTAGATCCTAAACTTCAGATTACTGAAATAACCGACCG
>JBILKW010000101.1:0-8265 GCA_044376465.1 Sphingobacteriales bacterium
TCATCATTTCCTACAGAAACCGTAATTGTATTCACACCGTTATTAATTGCTGTAAAATCATCAAATGTAACAGTTGTGCTTTGACCAAATCCTAAGGTTACGTTTTTAGTACTTGTCATGATATTCGCACCAGAAATATTTAATGCTACAGAATATGTGGAAACAGGAATATATCCATTGTTTCTAACTATGGCTTTAATTTGGTGTGGAGAGCCTGCAAGACGTGGCATTTGGGTTAACGCATAAACGCTATTAACAGCAACATCATTAGCTACTGCATTTACACCAAATCTTACTGCCGGCCTGAATGCAGATGTACCTGTTAAAGTAGCACCTTGAGTCGAACCAAACACATTTCTTAATCCATTTGTACCACCAACTGCAGCACTGTTGCAATCATACTGAGCTGTCGAAGTAACCGCTGTGGTTAAAGCCCAATCGTATCCTAAGTAAATGTTGGAACCTGTGTAGGCGAACTTATTTTGCAATCTAATATCATAGCTTCCGCTTTCCGGGTTAATAGTTAATGGCCCATCGTATACTAAAGTCATATCAGTTATTGCAGTTGCCCAAGTTGTACTTTTTGTAAAAGAGGCATCTGATGTGTTTTGTAGATATAATTTAATATTTCCGGAAACCGCATTAGGGTTGGCTCCTAACGATATAATATTAAAACCAATGGTACTGATGCTGTCTCCAGCTTTCATGTTTGCATAATCTGTTGAAGGATATATACTCAAAGTTCTATTGAATAATGATTGAGTTGTGGGGCCACGACCATTCCCTGACGTAGAGCCAGCTCCAGCATTCGTATGGAAAATAGCCGCAGGTTGTATAATTCTAACAGGAGTAGGATTACCTATGGTTGGGAATCGCATCACTCCAGCAACTAAAACAGAATCAAATCTTGCGTCAACTAAATTTCCAATGGTAGCTGTACTGCTAATGTCATAGGTCAACCAGAAAAAATTATCCCCTTCTACCAATTCATTTGTGATGCCTGTAAATTGCATCGATCCGTTTGGAGCACTAATTACAGACCCTAATTGAGTTGCTGTTGATAAATTGAAAGTACTAGTGCCCTTAGTAGTCCATAATGTAGCGTTAGAAATTTCAGCTAAATTCGTTGTGCCGACAGTGTTTAAGTAAAATGTGGTTGCTTGTAAAGGGCTTGAAACCCCAGTTGTTACCACATTCATCCTTATTACGGTTTGATTTTTTAATGGCTTTAGAACCTCTCTATCATTGAATGGTTGCGAGGAAGTATTAGAAACGTATGACATTGGTGATGGTAGTGCAATACTTACATCATCAATACCAATATTATCATTGCCATAATCACTCGTTGCTTCAAATCTGATGTCGACTGCGGTAAAACCAGCGCCAGAAAATGCATTTAATGAGATTGAAATTTCCGTAAAGTTCACATTTACACCATAGGATGCGTTGCCTATTTGCGTCCATGGATCATTACCTTTTCTTGCAAAAACTCTTATTACGTCTGTACCACTTTTGTTTATTAACCAGAATTTCAATACGGCAAATGGTGTAATGGTTGATAAATCAATATCGTTAAATATTAAATCAGCTTTTCCGCCCGAAGCAATGTCATAGGTATTAAAACTTGCTGCGAAGCCAGTCCCCCCTCTTCCAGGGTTTATGCCAGCATTACCTGTTCCTCCTGCAAGCACTGAAGTATCTCCACGATACCATCTTGTTTGGCCTTCGTCAGCTAAACCAGTACCAACTGGGTTACTTACTGCCGGTGGACCAACAGGTGGCCATGCGCCATCAAAATTTTGTGTAAATAATTGAGCTTGTGATAAACTCGTTTGTAGAGTAATGATGATTACTCCGAGCAGATAAAGAAAAAATTTCTTAGTGCTGCCCCTCGTTTGTAGATGCTTCTCCATGATCTTCTTTTTAGTTTGTTTTTGATATACATTAAATATATGTAAAATGAATATTAAATACTAAGATTATATCAATATTTTTATTTAAATCACTAGTTATTATTTTCTGTAAAACTAATTATTTTAGTATTATTTTCTATTATATAGGATAATTTAATAGTTATATATTATTATTATAGTGTAAATTAAGAATATTTTTCTAATTAATATTTTATTAATTATTTATTAACCTCAATTATCCATTGCGAATTTCAGCAATAGGATATAACGTGGCTTGGTAATTTTAGACTAAACAACTTCATCAATACGTTCTTGTACTTACTTTCCACAATGGGCCTGCTTTTAATGATTTAGCATGGATATACGAAAACACAAATTTTCATTAACTTCGCTGCCAATGCGATACATTAAACACACACTTTTACTAGTAGTTGCACCTCTCCTTTTAATTTCTTGTAAAGATGATTTGGAAATTACTAACAACCCAAGCGCCAAGTTAGCATTCTCTACAGATACAATAGTTTTTGATACATTGTTTACAACGATAGGCTCTACTACCAAAAGAATTAAAATTTACAACAGAAATAAGAAAGCAATCAATATTTCAAAAATAGATTTGGTAGACTCTACCTCTTTTGCAAGCTATCGCTTAAATGTAGACGGATTTAGTGGCAACCATTTACGTAATATAGAAATACCTGCGGAAGATTCTATTTTTGGGTTTATAGAAATTACGGTAAAGGGAAATGTTAACTCCAACCAGTTTCCATTTTTAGTATCGGAGCAATTAACATTTGAAACCAATACTAATATTCAAAAAGTGGAACTAGTTGCATTCGGACAAAATGCTCATTTTTTTGTTGATTCTGTTATAACTGGTAACATATCTTGGGATAACAATTTGCCATATGTAATTTATGGAGGTATTTTAGTGGATACCCTCAGTAGTTTAACCATTAATGCGGGTGTAAAAATTTACATGCATAAAAATGCAATTATACTTTCTAAAGGTACTTTGCAAATAAATGGGACATTACAAGACAGTGTTATTATACAAGGAGATAGAAGAGAGTCGCAATATTACAATGAGCCTGGGCAGTGGAACTCGATTCAGTTTTTGCCAGGTAGCGTAAACAACAAAATAAATTATACAACAATTAAAGGTACAGTATACGGAGTAATTGTAGGCACATTCCCTATTTACGGAATTCAGCCTCAATTAGAAATTACGAACTCCATTATAAAATATAGTACTGTTACCGGAATGTATTTAATCGATGGTTTTGTAAGGGCTTACAATAACCTGGTTTTTGCATGTGGGCAGTATGCAATGTTAACTCAACTTGGCGGTAATTACGAATTTATACACAACACCTTTGCGCAAACAAATAACTTTTCGAATAGGCAAACACCTGCTGTAGCTATTACAGATTATTTATTGGTAAATAATGTACCTGTTACAGACCAATTAAATGCTGTATTTAAAAACAACATTGTAACGGGTTCTTTAAAAGATGAATATTTTACAGAGTTTAAAAATCCGCCTACGGCAGCTGTAATCACCGAGTTCAATTCATTAAAAAGTTCTAAAACCTGGCCTTCTACAAATTTATTAAACCGAGATCCACAATTTAAAGATCCAAGTGTAAGTCTCTCCTCAAATTTCACCGAAAACTACCGCCTAAAAACGAATTCACCGATGAAGGGCAGAGCAGATTTTACAAATTCACCAAGTGTTTTATTGCAAGATGCAGATGGCATTATAAGATTAAATCCTTCCTCAATAGGTTGTTACGAGTAACTAAAATCTTTCAATCTTTGTTGAGCTTTTGCTCTAGCGCTCGTTAACGTTTTAAGAACAGGTAATTGGATTTTATTGTAATGTTTAATACAAAATAAACCGACATTATAAAAAAAGGAGTTCAGATTATTTAATTGTATAGAGGAAACTCCTTCATCCAAGCATTAACATCTTTCTTTACTTTCTTCAATGTCTTTTCATCTTCAGAATTCATTAATACAGCATCAATTAAAGCTACAATTTTATCCATGTGTTTTTCTTTCATGCCTCTACTTGTAATAGCTGCAGTGCCAATACGTATGCCAGAAGTAACAAATGGCGATTTATCATCAAACGGTACCATATTTTTATTAATAGTGATGTCGGCTTTTACTAATGCATTTTCTGCAGCTTTACCCGTAATGTTTTTATTTCGAAGATCAATTAACATTAAATGATTATCTGTGCCTCCAGAAATTAGTTGGTAACCTCTGTTCACAAATGCTTTTGCCATGGCTTGAGCATTTTTCTTTACTTGTAATATATATTTAAAATATTGGTCGCTTAGTGCTTCGCCAAAGGCTACAGCTTTTGCGGCAATTACATGTTCTAGAGGTCCACCTTGAGTCCCAGGAAATACAGCACCATCTAACATTGCCGACATCATTTTTATTTCACCTTTAGGTGTTTTTATTCCCCATGGATTCTCGAAATCTTTACCCATCATAATGATCCCTCCGCGTGGGCCTCTTAATGTTTTATGAGTAGTACTAGTTACAATGTGGCAATGTGGAAGTGGGTCATTTAATAAACCTCTAGCAATTAATCCTGATGGATGTGAGATGTCTGCTAATAATAATGCGCCGACCTTATTAGCAACTTTACGCATCCGTTTGTAATCCCAATCGCGTGAATATGCAGATGCTCCGCAGATAATTAATTTTGGCTTTTCTGCCATCGCAATTTTTTCAAATTTGCTGTAGTTAATCAGGCCTGTTTCTTTTTCAACACCATAAAAACTAGCTTTATAATATTGTCCCGAAAAATTTACTGGAGAGCCATGTGTTAAATGTCCACCATGTGAAAGATCAAATCCTAAAATCTTATCGCCCGGTTTAAGCACTGCCAACATTACTGCCGCATTTGCTTGTGCACCGGAGTGTGGTTGAACATTAACCCATGCCGCACCAAATAATTGTTTTGCTCTATCTATGGCCAATTGCTCTACTTCGTCTACAACTTCGCAACCACCATAGTACCGCTTGCCTGGCAAGCCTTCTGCGTATTTATTTGTTAAGCACGACCCCTGTGCTTCCATTACTTGTTTAGTTACAAAATTCTCTGAAGCAATTAATTCTATGCCTTCTTCTTGGCGATGCGCTTCTTTCTCAATGAGTTTAAATATTTTATGATCTCTTTTCATGCCCTAAAAATACATATTTTTAACAATAAAGGCTTATTTCGTTACAATAGTAAATTATTGTAACTTCGACCCTAGAAACGATTTTCCAAATGAAAGCAATTATTCCCGTAGCCGGCATTGGCAGTCGATTGCGCCCTCACACACATACACAGCCAAAAGCCCTGGTTCCTGTGGCTGGCAAACCAATTTTAGGGCATATTATCGACAGCTTAACTGAAGTTGGCATCAATGAATTTATTTTTGTGATTGGCTATTTAGGGGATAAAATACAGTCGTATGTGATTGAAAAATATCCAGAACTAAATAAGCATTTTGTTGTACAAGCACAAAAAGAAGGGATTGGTCATGCTATCTGGACAGCAAAAGAATTTGTGGATGCCAACGATCAATTACTAATTGTTTTAGGAGATACTATTTTTGATGTACACTTAAATGAGTTTATCAATTTACCTTTTTCGGCAATTGGTGTAAAAAAAGTTGAAGACCCCAGAAATTTTGGTGTAGTAGAAACAGATGAAGAAGGGTTAATTACAAGATTAGTGGAAAAACCAATCATCCCAAAATCAAACATGGCGATGGTGGGTTTATACAAAATAAAAGAAGGTAAATTATTGATGGATACCCTAGATGAAAACATCAAAAATAATTTAAGAACTTATAATGAATTTCAATTAACTGATGCCTTAATGCACATGGTTGAAAAAGGTGTAAAAATAAAATCGTTTAAAGTAGAAGAATGGTATGATTGTGGTAAGAAAGAAGTGCTGTTAGCTACAAATGCTATGTTATTGAGCAGGCAAGAGCTAAAAGAATCATATGATTTTAACAATACAATTATCATTCCGCCCGTTAGCATAGCTGCTAATTGTAGAATTCAGAATTCTATAATTGGCCCTAATGTTTCTATTGGTGAAAACACATACGTTGACCATTCAATTCTGAAAAATTCTATAATTGGTTCGTTTTCACAATTAGAAGATGTAGTACTGCAAGATTCATTGGTAGGAAGTGATGCTTCACTCAAAGGCTTAAGTCAAAGTTTAAATTTAGGAGATAGTACCGAAATAAGTTTTTCATAATTCACAATTTAAAATTCACAATTCAATCAAGTATGACAATAAAAAAAATCTGCATTTTAAGTTTCATTTTACTAATCAGTATTAGTATATCGGCACAAAGTTTATATCGAAAAAAAGTTTATCATAAAGTGACAAAGTATTTAGTAGAGGAGTATGATACGCAAGATTCTACAACAGTAAATAAACTTGGATTTTATGCAAGATTTAATTCTAAAAATGGCAAAATGATAAAACAAGGCTCGTACAAAGACAACGTACGTACTGGTGTTTGGTCGTTTTATGATGATAGTGCAAAAATAAATTTTAGGTACAATTATACCACAGGTTTAGTTATGTTTTCAAGACCCGACACACTTGCGAAACACTTTTTAATTCAAGCTGGCATAGATACTAATTTTTACAAAGATTTATCTCAAGTACCACTATTTGTTGGTGGACCAATAGAATATAAAGATTTTATAGCTGCAAATTTACGTTACCCTAATGTTGCCAAAGAGTTTGATATTTCTGGTACTGTAATTGCATCTTTTGTAATAGGAGCAAACGGTTACCCCGAAAAAGAAAGTAGAAAAATAATAAAAGGCTTAGGCTATGGTTGCGACGATGAGGTCTTGCGAATTATAAATTTAATGCCGAGATGGGTGCCTGCCAGAAAATCTGGAGAAGTTCGTCAGTTGTATTACATGACCTTTAAATTTGAGCCTACAAAAAAATAATGGATAATAGAATTACAAAACTATTTGGCATACAATATCCAATTATTCAAGCCGGTATGATTTGGTGTAGCGGCTGGAGATTAGCTTCGGCAGTTTCTAATGCAGGAGGCTTAGGTATAATTGGCGCAGGCTCTATGTACCCAGATGTATTAAGAGAGCATATCCAAAAATGTAAAGATGCAACTGATAAACCATTTGGAATAAATTTACCATTGCTGTATCCTGATATCGACAAACATATCGACATTATAATTAAAGAAGGAGTAAAAATTGTGTTCACATCGGCCGGAAATCCGATGACCTGGACATCAAAATTAAAAGAGCATGGCATTACAGTAGTACATGTAATTGCAAATGTAAAGTTTGCATTAAAATGTGAAGAGGCAGGTGTAGATGCCATAGTAGCAGAGGGTTTTGAAGCAGGTGGACATAATGGTAAAGAAGAAACCACAACCCTGTGTTTAATACCGATGATTAAAGATGCGGTAAAGATTCCATTAATAGCAGCAGGAGGAATAGCAACAGGAAAGGCAATGTTAGCATGTATGGCTTTAGGTGCAGAAGGCGTGCAAGTTGGTTCGAGGTTTGCGGCATCTGTGGAATCATCTGCGCACGAGCATTTCAAACAAAAAATAGTTGAAACAAAAGAAGGTGGAACGCAGCTATCATTAAAAAAACTTGTACCTGTTCGTTTAATTAAAAACGAATTTTATCAAAAAATAACTGAGGCAGAAGAACGCGGTGCATTGAGGCATGAGCTTGCCGAAATACTTGGCAGAGCAAGGGCTAAGAAAGGAATGTTTGAAGGCGACATGGTAGAAGGCGAATTAGAAATTGGTCAAATTGCAGGATTAATTAACGAAGTGCTACCTGCAGCACAAATAATAGAAAATATGTTGCAAGAATTCAGAGTAGCACAAGCAGAATTAGCACAATTAAGCATTTAATATGCAACATATAAATATAATTATCCGAGGAAAAGTTCAAGGTGTTTTTTTTAGACATGGAACAAAAGCAGTGGCAGACCAACTGGGTGTAAGAGGTTTTGTTAGAAATGAAGAAGATGGAACTGTTTACATTGAAGCGGAGGCAGATGAATGGATACTTGATAATTTTTTAGATTGGTGTAACGAAGGCCCAGACAGAGCCGAGGTGGAAGCAGTAGAAAAAATGGAAGCCGAATGGCAAGGCTTTAACAATTTTATCATAAAAAAATAAACGCTTGGCTAGCATTAAAAAATTAGCATCGCAAACCGCTTATTACGGGTTAAGCAGTGTTCTTGGAAGAATGCTTAACTATGCCTTAGTTCCATTACACACAAGGGTGTTGAGCAATCAGCAAGATTATGGAGTG